>JAHECE010000307.1 GCA_024641895.1 Actinomycetales bacterium | reverse complement strand
GCGACGTGGCCTTTGCCCTCGACCAGGTCGTGGACCGCAGCTCCTGTATCGCAGCTCCTGTATCGAAGCCCGTGGCAGGCCCGTCAGGTGGCTGCCGGGTGGGCGATGTTGACCATCCAGCCGATGCCATACCGGTCGGTGCACATCCCGAACTCGTCGCCCCACATCTGGGGCGCCAGGGCGACGGCGATGCTCCCTGCGTCGGTGAGTGCGTTCCAGTAGCCCCGCAGCTTCTCGGCGTCGTCTCCGCTGAGGCTGATGGCCATCGTGTTCCCGGGCTGGTAGGGCATGCCCGGTGGGGTGTCGGCGCCCATGAGGATGAAGTCGGAGTCGGTCTCGAGCATCGCGTGCATGATCTTCTCGGCCTGGCCGGGTTCGGCCATCCCGAACTCGCCGAACGTGCTGGCCGTAAGGGTGCCGCCGAAGACGTCGCGGTAGAACTCCATGGCCTCGCGGGCGTTGCCGTCGAAGCTGATGTACGGGTTGAGGCGAGAAGCCACCGGATCTCCCAGAGGTAGTCGTCGACATCGGACCCGGGTAGCCTCTCGCGGGTCGCGGCGAGGCTGCAAGGGCGCGGATCATCCGCCTCGGCCCGGGTCTGGGCGTGGACAGGCGGCGGGCGAGGCGGGTCCCGGTAAGGAGCGCCTCCTCGGGATGCACCGGACAGCCCGGCACGCCGGATCTCGCGGGCCTGGGCTGACTTCCTGTGCCCGACGGCCGGAGAGGTGGCCCGGGCGATCAGGCGGGGCGCTCGCAGCCGTGGCGGCGGATAGGCTCGCCATGTGGTTGAGGGCACGCAGCGGCATGAGGCGAGGATCGCCGCGGTGCGTGAGGCCGTGCTCGGCGCCCCCGGTGCGACTGATCCGGGGGAGCGTGCGCGGGTCGCTGCGGGCGAGGCCGTGCCCGGTCCGTTGGGGGACTACCTGGCCAAGATCCGGAACGCTTCGTACAAGATCGTCGATTCCGACGTCGACTCGCTGCGGGGGCTCGGGCTCACCGAGGACGCGATCTTCGAGCTGACCCTCAGCGCCGCGCTCGGCGAGGCCGACCGGCGCAGGTCAGCTGCCCTCCGGGCGTTGCGTCGCGGCTCGGGAGGCTGATGTGCGGCTGCGGATCCTCGAGGACGGCCACCGACTGCGCGCCCGCCTCGCGATGAAGGTGGCTCCGGTGGTGGCCGGGACAGGCCTCGACGACGTCGCCAAGACCTCGCTCTACCGGCCCGAGCTGTTCGGGCGGCCGTGGCTCGCGCTCCTTCGTGACGTCATGCGCGGTCCGTCGGGCTGGGTCCCAGGCGAGCGTGAGCTGATCGCGGCCTTCGTTTCTCGGCAGAACAGGTGTCACTTCTGCGCCGGTGTCCACGTCGAGACGGCGTCCCTGGGCCTCGGGACCGTGGTCGACGTCGCGCGGCTCGACGGGTGGAGCGACGGATCCTGGGGCCCGCGGCTCACCGCAACGTTCGGCTTCCTCGTGGCCCGGGCCGCGGAGCCCGAGGGCGATCTCTCGAACGAGATCGCCGCGGCCCGTGGCGTCGGACTGAGCGACGAGGACCTCGAGGATGCGCTCGCCGTCGCCTTCGCGTTCGACCTGATCAACCGGGTGGCCGACGCCCTCGACTTCTCCTGGGGCGACGACGACCGTCGCCTGGCAGAGGCAGCCGCCCTGCACCGGCTCGCCTACCGCGTGCCTGCGTTCCTGCTCGCCTGAGGGTGGCGACCGTCACACGCTTCGGTCGGCGGAACCGGTTGCCGGATCTCGTGCGCGGTGGGGGACGTCGGACTCTCGCGGCGCGCGCGGGGCGTCGTACCGTACAGGGGTGACACGTGAGGTCGTCGTCGAGGGGATGACGTGCCGTGCCTGCGAGATCCGGGTCGAGCGCGCCGTGGGTCGCCTCGCCGGTGTCGACGCCGTCTCCGCGGACGCGCGGTCCGGTCTGGTCCGGTTCACGACGGCTGGCGACGTGTCCCGGGAAGACCTCGCCGCCGCCATCGCGGCCGCGGGCGAGGACTACCGGCTCGGGACGGGGTCGCGACGCCCGTGGGTGTCGCGGGACCGCGCGGTGTGGCGCGACCTCGCCCTCGCCGTCGGCGCGGTCGCCGCGTTGGCGCTCGTCGTGCAGCTCACCGGCGCGACATCGCTGGCGGACCGGGTCGGTGGGGCGGCGACGTCGGGTTCGCTGCTCGTCGTCGCCCTCCTGGGCGTGGCGGCGGGCTTCAGCACGTGCATGGCGCTCGTCGGTGGCCTGGTGCTGGCGTTCTCGGCGCGTTCGGCCGCTGCAACGGCGGGACGTGTCGCGGGGCCGGCTGCCTCGACAGAGGCGACGTGGCGGCGTTGGTCGCCACACATCGCCTTCAACGGCGGGCGCGTGCTCGGATTCGCAGCCCTTGGTGCGCTGACGGGCCTCGTGGGCTCGACAGTCACGCTCTCGGGCGGCGTCCTGGCCGTCGCGATGCTCGCGGTCGCCGTCGTGATGACCCTGCTCGGGATCCAGCTGAGCGGGGCGTCGCCACGGCTGTCGGCCGGACTCCTGCCCACGCTGCCCGACGTGCTCTCGGCCCGGCTGCAGCGTGCGGCGGACCGCCCCGCCT
>JAHECE010000099.1 GCA_024641895.1 Actinomycetales bacterium | reverse complement strand
GGCTCGGCCCGGGGCGCCGTCGGACTTGCACGCGGCCAGCAGCGCGGCGGTGTCGAGCCGCGCGCCGGCGGACGCGATTGCCGCGTAGCCGCCGTAGGAGTGCCCGACGACGGCTACCCGGTCGGGTCCAGCCAGGCCGGGAGCGACGAGGCCGGCGAGGCGCCCGCCGGGCACCGTGGCGCCCTCGAGCTCGTCGAGCACGGCAGAGATGTCCTGCGGCCGGTCAGCGGTCGCCCGCCACAGCGTCCGCGGGTCGAGGGACTCGTCGTGATGCGGTGCCGCGACGACGAATCCGTGCGAGGCCAGGTGCTCAGCGAGCCAGGCGTAGGCGCTGGGCCCGATGGCGAACCCCGGGGAGAGCACCACCACCGGGTAAGGGCCGCCCGCCAGGTCGGGCGAGGCCGCGGGCACGGCACGGCCAGGATAGGTGGCCAGGGCGAGCGTGCTGCCGGCGTCGAACATCGCGACGCCGTAGGCGTAGCGCAGCGTCGCCGGGGACGTGTCCTCCGCGATGGCCGGGTACCAGAGCGTGATCGGCAGGGGCGCCTCGGTGGCACGCCAGCGGCTCAGCCCGACCTGGTGTGGCCCAGGAGACGCGAGCGGCAGGTGGTCAGAGCCGACGGCCACCGCGTCGCCCTGCTCGCCGTGCCCGACCGGGGCGAAGGCGAGCAGGGCCGACATGGCGTGCAGCGCCAGACCCATCGCCGCGACCAGCGCCAGCGTGGCGCCCGTGAGAGCGACGCGGAACGCCCTGCGTAGGCTGCTCATCGCTCGACCTCACAGAGCGGACTCTTGGGCGGCCGCGGCACGCCCCGCCCACGCGTCCGCGTTCACGCCCCGGACCAGGAGCCAGACGGCGAAGAGGAGCTCGCCGGGGACGGCCAGGATGAGGACGACGACGTCGAGCGCGCCGGCAAGACCGGGGGCGACCAGGACCCCGAAGCTCTGCGCCAGGTAGCCGACACCGGCGAGGGCCAGCAGGATGCCGATGAGACGGGGCAGGAAGCCGGAGCGGTGCACCAGCCAGCCGAGCAGCACGAGGTGCAGCCCGAAGAACAGGCCCCAGACGAGCACGACCTGGTCGTTGGCCTCCTGGTACCCGAGCGCGAGCGCGTCGCGCTGCTCGACGCTGAATGCGGCGAGGTAGCCGGCCCCGCCGACCATGACCAGGGTGACGATGCTGGTCACGATGTTGCCCGCGGCCATGACGACGCCTTCGCCGGCCCGCGCGAGCGCGGCCGCCAGGGAGACCGCGCGGCTGACCGGGCGAAGCAGGGCGTACAAGACCCCGGCGAGCGCGATCTCGATGAGCACCACCGCTGCCTCGCCGGCCAGACCCCAGCGGAACAGGCTCTCGCTGCCGGCTATGTTCGCCGCCGTGGTCGCGGCGTCCCCGGGCACGACGAGGATCGACCGCACCATCGTGGACAGCGGGTAGAGCACGAAGATCGCGAGGTAGAGCACGCCGGCGACGCGCGAGAGGCGACGCAGCCTGAGCCGGACGCCGGGGTCGGCTGGTGGCGCCGCGCTCGGCCCGGGAGCGCCGCCGCGGGCCTGGGGGTCGGTCGAGGTTGCCATGGTTCTCTCCTTGGGCGGTGCGGCGCCGGCCGGGAAGGGCCGGCGGATCTGCTGGGACGGGGCAGTGGGGATGGTTCAGGTGGTGAGCACGACGCGCCCCCGGGCATGGCCGGCCGCGACGTAGCGCAAGGCGTCCGGCGCGTCGCGCAGGTCATAGGTCGCGTCGATGACCGGCAGGACCCTGCCGGCTTCGACGAGCGACGCGACCTCGCCCAGCGCGGTCCGGTCCTGGGTGGCGAACAGGGGTCGTAGCCGCTGGCGGACCCACGGCGAGAGGACCGCAGCCCGGACGAACCGGCCGGCGCCGGTCAACGACCGGGGGTTCTGACCACCGATCACCACGTAGGTCCCGCCCGGGCGCAGCACCCGCCGGGCGGCCAGGAGCGGCTCGCGGCCGACGAGGTCGACGACCAGGTCGTAGCGGCCCTCGGTGGCGGTCACGTCCTCACGGGTGTAATCGAGGACGTGGTGCGCACCGGTCGAGCGCACGAGGCCGAGGTTGCGGGTGCTGGCGACCCCGGTGACCTCCGCGCCGAGTGCCCTCGCAAGCTGGACCGCGAAGGTCCCGACGCCACCCGAGGCCCCGAGCACCAGCACGTGCCGCCCGGCGATGAGCGGGCCCGCAGTGCGTAGCGCCTGCCACGCCGCGACTGCTGCCGTCGGCAGGGCCGCCGCTTGCTCGAAGGTCAGGTTCGTCGGCTTGCGGACGAGGACCTCGGGTCGGGCAACGGCGGACTCGGCGAACGCACCGTCGGCCCAGCCGGCCACAGGGTCGCCGGGCTTCAGGTCGGCGACGGCGCTCCCGACCTCGGCCACGACGCCGGCGACGTCCGCGCCGAGCCGGGGGCGACTTGGCCTGAGCAGGCCGGTGGTCAGCCGGGTCGCGTACGGGATGCCCTCCGCGGCGAGCACGTCGCCGCGGTTCACCCCAGCCGCGCGGACGCGGACCAGGACGGTGTGCTCGTCGGCGCGCGGGTCCGGCACCTCCCGGACCCGCAGGGTCTCCGGCGGGCCGTAGCTGTCGTGGACGATCGCGTGCATCTGCGCCTCCCTCTCGAGTGGTGGACGCCACCAGGCTCGCCCGGACCTGTTGCACGGATGCCGCGCCGATGTTGTGGCGACTAACGTGAGGTGATGGCTGCTCGCGCCGGGCTCGCGCCGACCATCGACATCCGACTGCTCGGCGGTGTGCAGGCGCGAGGCACGGACGGCTCCCCCCTCGACGTCGGCCCGGCGAAGTGCCAGGTAGTTCTCGCGGCCCTCGCCCTGTCGGTGGGCTCGGCGGTCCCGGTGCCGCGGCTCGTCGAGGGTGTGTGGGGGCAGGGCCCGCCCCGCACGGCGGAACGAACTCTGCAGTCGTATCTTGCGCGGCTGCGCGGCGCCCTGGGTGCCGCGTGGATCACCCGCACCCCGGGCGCCTACCGGCTCGAGCTCGGCGCCGACGCCGTCGACGTGGCCCGGTTCGAGCGACGGCTCGACGACGGCGACCTCAACAGCGCGCTCAGGGAGTGGACGGGGGCCCCGCTGGCCGGGCTCGAGGCCCCCGGGCTCGAACCGACGGTCGTTCGCTTGACCGAACGCTGGCTGGCTGCAGTGGAGCAGGACCTCGAGACGCGCGTCGACTCCGACCCGGCAGGATGCATCGCCCGACTGAGCGAGCTGACCGCGGCTCACCCCTTCCGCGAGGGGCTATGGGCGCTGCTCATGACGGCGCTGTACCGGGTCGGGCGGCAGGCCGACGCGCTCGCCGCGTTCCGCACGGCCCGCGACCGGCTCGCCGAGTCGCTCGGCGTCGAGCCGGGCAGCCGCCTGCGGGAGCTGGAGGTGCGGATCCTGCAGCACGACCCCGAGCTGCGCGCAGGAAGGCCGGCGCGGCGCGCTACGGCGGAGCCGAAGCTCCCGACGGGGACGGTGACCTTCGCCTTCGTCGATGTCGACGGCGCCGCAGCCCACTGGGGCCGCGACCCGCAGGCCATGGCGGCCGCGATGGTGCGCCACCACGAGCGGGTCGACGACCTCACCCGACGTCACGGCGGCCAGGTGTTCGCCACGGTCGGCGACTCCCACGGGGTGGCCTTCCCGAGCGCTGGCGAAGCGTGGTCTTGGGCGTCGCAGCTGCAGGCGGCCGAGGTGGGCGCCGTCGCCGGGCACGAGCTCCTTCTGCGGATCGGGCTGCACACGGGCGAGGCCGCGCAGCACGCGGGCGCGTATTTCGGACCCGCGGTGCACCTGGCGTCCCGCCTTGCCGCAGTCGGTCACGGCGGGCAGACGCTCGCGTCCAGGGCCACCGCCGGGCTGCTCGACGCACCCTTACTGGATCTCGGCCGCTGGGGGCTCGACGCCGGGGCCACGGAGCTGACGGTGTTCCAGCTAGGCGCCGGCGGGCACCCTATGCTGCGCGCCGAGGACCGCCGCGAGGGGAATCTGCCGCGCAGGCTGGACCGCATGGTCGGCAGGGATCACGAGCTGGCGCGGATCCGCGAGGCGCTCGCGTCACACAGGGTGGTGAGCCTCGTCGGGCCAGGCGGCATCGGCAAGACGAGCCTCGCGCTCCACGCCGCCAGGGAGCGCGCCGCCAGGGACGGATGGCTCGTCGAGCTCGCGACGACCGGTGACGCGCAGGACGTCCCCCGAGCAGTCGCGGAGGTGCTGGACGTGACCGAGCGTCACGGCACCAGCCTGACCCGGCGCATCGTCGACAGTCTCCGCGGCCGCAGCGCGCTCCTGGTCCTTGACAACTGCGAGCACGTCCTCGACGCCGCCGCCGAGCTCGCCGCCGCGGTGGTCGACGGATGCCCGGAAGCGAGGGTCCTGGCAACCTCCCGGGAAAGGCTGGGCCTCGCCGGTGAGCGAGTCATCGCCATCCCGCCGCTAGATCTCGACCCTTCCGTGACGTTGTTCGCCGCGCGCGCCCGAGCCCTGGACCCGGCCTTCGACGCGGAGTCGAACCGGACCGTGCTGGAGGAGATCTGCGCCAGGCTTGACGGCATCCCGCTGGCCATCGAGCTCGCCGCAGCGCGCACCGCCACCCTGAGCCCGGACGACCTGCTGGCGCGCCTTCGGCACCGGATGCACGTGCTGGACGGCACCCGGCGCGGCGGCGTCGACCGGCATCGCACACTCTGGTCCGCAATCCGGTGGTCCTACGAGCTCCTTCCACCCGACGAACGCACGATCTTCCGCCGGCTCTCGATCTTCAGCGGCTCCTTCGACCTCGCGGCCGCCGAGACGGTGGCCACACAAGCGCCCGACGACGCCCTCGAGGTGGCCAATGCCGTGGGCCGCCTGGCCGAGCAGTCACTCGTGGTGGTGGAGTCAGGGCCCTTCGGCCGGAGGTTCCGGCTGCTCGAACCGATCCGGGCGTTCGGCAGGGAGCGCCTGGACGAGGCCGGCACCGCCCAGCTCATTGCCGAGCGGCACGCTCGCTGGTGCGCACGCGAGGTGACGGGCGTCCACGCCCAGCTGGTGGGCTGGGCTGAGCGCGAGGGCGTCGCCCGCCTGTCCGCGCTGTGGCCGAACCTGCGCGCTGCCTTTGACTGGGCCTGCACCACCGAGCACCTCGACCTGGCACGAGACCTCCTGGGTCCGGTGCTGTCCGAGATCGTGGTCCGCAGCGCGGTCGAGCTGGGCGACTGGGCCGAGCAGCTGCTCGCCCTCACCCCACCCGGCGATTCCGAGGCCCTGGTGCTCCCGCTCTACGCCGCGGCCCACAGGTGCTCGATGACCCAGGACCCGGCCGCCTACCTGCGGCTGCTGGACCGCTACGGCGAGCCCGACCACGTCCTGGTCCACCACGCGCGAGCCATCGCCACCGACGACTACCCGCAGATGGCGCAGTGGGCACCCCGCGCCGCCGAGGCGTTCCGCGCCCGCGGGGACGCCCTCCTGGCCGAACGCGCCGAGATCAACGTGGCGACGGCGTGGCTGAACCTCGGCGAGCTTGACCGCGCCGACGCCCGGCTCGAGGAGCTACTTTCGCGATACCGGCGGGACGGCCCGCCGACCTTCTTCAGCTGGACCCTGCTCCTGCTCGGCTACTCGGCCCTGTTCCAGGAGGACAGGGCTCGGGCTGACCGCTACTTCGACGAGGGCGTAGGCGTCGAGGTGCCACCCCGGACCCACACGCCGGCCGAGCCATTAAAGGCGGGCGCCGCCTTCCGCCGCGGCGAGCACGCGCGCGCTTTCCGCACGCTTCGGGATCACCTCGACGAGATCCTCGCGGCGGGCAACATGCAGGCCGGGATGATGGACTGCATCGAGTTCGTCCGCATGATGACGGCGATCGGGCCTTCTCGTGGCAGAGCCGGCGACCGCCCTTGCCGAGCATCCTGCTCCGGCGGACCACCGGGTCACGGACGACCGGACCGCACTGGAGTTCATGCGGGACGTGCTCGATCGACTCGTCGGGGCCTGAGGGCACGCGGTGAGCCCAGGGCGCACAACGCCGGCACGAGCGCGAGCGCGCGCCCACCGCGGCGAGGCTGCCGGGCTGGCTAACCTGGACGGATGGTGGTCCCGACGGTCACGAGCCGATCGCTGCGGGAGGCGATCGCGCGGGATCGCGCGCGCGTCGAGGACGTGCTGATGAGGTACGGCGCGTCGAACCCGCGGCTGTTCGGATCCGTGGCCCGAGGCGACGCGGCGGAGGGCAGCGACCTCGACGTGCTGGTCGACCTCGACCCGGCGGGGGGAAACCCGCTCTTGCGCGTCGCCGGGATCGGGGAAGAGCTCAGCCAGCTGCTCGGGGTGAAGGTCGACGTCGTGACCGGCGCGCTGCTACGCGCCCCGGTGGCCGAAACCGCGTACGCCGACGCGGTGCCGCTGTGAGCCGCTCGCCGGCCGAGCGGCTCGCTGACGTGCTCGCCGCCATCGACCGCACACAGACCTACCGCCCGCGCCTGGAGGATCCGGACGAGGCCGTCGCCTCCATGGCCTACGACGCCGTGCTGCGCAACCTCGCAGTCATCGGAGAGGCCGTCCGAGCGCTACCCGACGAGGTTAAGGCCCGCGCCGCCGACGTGCCCTGGGCCTCGATCGCCGGGCTGCGCAACGTTGTGGTCCACGAGTACTTCCGCGTCGACGCGGCCGTCATCGAGGACATCGTCGACCGGGTCCTCGTCACACTCCGCGACGCCATCAGAACCCGCCTGCTTGGGCTCGAGTAGACCGAACGGGCTTTCCGAGTCGAACGAGCGCGAGCGCCGCGATCTACCGCGCCGGGACGAAGGTCAACCGGTCCCTGCTCGCCGCAGCCGCGCCCGGCGGCGCCACAGAGCCCGGGCGCTGATCAGCCCCGCCCCGCCGCCGCGACTATCGAACAGAGCACGACCGGCGTCCGGCTACCAGGGACTCACGCGCGTCAACGAGGCGCAAGCGCATGAAACATCAGGCACAGGTACAGCGGGCCCGCCCGGCGACGCATTGCCCCGATCTGGCACGTATCTGGCACGGCTTTGCGTTTTCGCAGTTCAGACTGGAGCCGCCTGTCGGATTCGAACCGACGACCGTCCGCTTACAAGGCGGGTGCTCTACCACTGAGCTAAGGCGGCGGGCGGGGGCGAGTCTGCCAGATCGCCCCCGCGTGGCCGTACTCCTCGCCCGGGTGCCGCAAGCGGCGGCGGCCAGGCCCCCGCTCAGGCGTCAGGCGAGGCCCGGCCGCCTACTCGGCCGCGGGCGTCGCCGTTGGCACCGGGGCCGGCCCGGCGTCGAGGATCGCCTGGCGCAGCGTCTCGGTCTTCTGCCAGTCCCCGCCGAAGAGCGTCCCGTTGATCAGGATGGTCGGGGTGGCGGGCCGGGGCAGGTCTTCCGTGGCCTGGTTCGTGGCCGATTCGACCCAACCGTCGAACCGACCGTCGACGAAGGTGTCGGCCACCTCCTGAGGAACACCGACCCCGACCGCGAGCGCGGAGATCTCGTCGTCGCTCAGGCCCGGGGTGTCCTCGGCCGGCTGGTTCGCGAACAACGCCAGCCAGAACTCGGTGAAGTGCTCCGGCGCCGAGTCGGCGACCACGGCGGCGGCCTGCGCCGACCGGGTCGAGTACTTGGTCCCGTTCGAGAAGCGGTCGAGGAACGCCACCGGGTGGTAGACCACCGTTGCCTCGCCGGCGAGTCGGAGCTCCTCGAGCATCGCCCCGTTGGTCGTCTCGAAGAGCCCGCAGAACGGACACATGAAGTCCGAGTACACACGCACCTCGGGTGCCCCCGGGGTGGGCTCCCCGACGCCGCCGGCTCCCACCACGATCCCGCCGGAAGCGTCGGCGCCGGCGGGAGCGTCGGCGCCCGCGACCCCGGACCGCCCGGCCTGTCCAAGGATGAACGCGACGGAGACACCGATGATCGTGACGACCACGATGATGCTCACGATCAGGATCATCTTGTTGCGCTTCTCGCGCTTGACCTGGGCCTCACGCAGCGCCCGCGCCTGCTGGCGAGCGGCATCGCGACGCTCCGCCTTGGTCGGGCGGGGGTCGGAGGTCGATGACATGGGTCCTCTTCCGGTCAGGGACGACGCCGTCGCCCGGGGCAGTCTGTGGGTCGAGCAGGTCTACAGCCCGAGCGCACCGTCGACCGAGTAGCGACTCCTTGGCCAGCGTGCCAGGAAGGCCGAGCCAACCACGAGTGCGAGGTCGCGCAGGATGACGCTCACGTACTGCGTCTCATCGGGGTCGACGGCACCGCCGCCGCCGAAGCAGCCGCAGTCGATCGAGAGGCCGCGAGCCCAGGCGGACGAGACCCCGCCGACGTACACGAGCATGAGCAGGCCGTTCACCACGGCGACCGGTCGCGTCAGCAGGCCCCCGAGAAGGAGCAGACCGAGGACCAGCTCGACGACCGGCAGCCCGTAGCCGGCGAGATCTGCGAGCGCTCCCGACACCAGGTCGTATGCCAGGACGGCGCGAACGCTGCCCTCGAGATCGGAGACTTTCGCGACACCTGCCCAGAGCGCCACCGCACCCAGGACGAGCCGGACGACGAGGCTCACCCAGGGCTGGGCCGCAAGCCAACCCGAGCCCACCTGACCCTCCCGCACGGCCATCCGCTCCATCCCTCAAGGCTAAGGTCCGAGTCCTAGGACTTCGACTGCGACGTGCCCTACGGGACGGGCGACGGCAGCGGGGTCCACACCGGCGCGGTCACGCCGACGGCTGCCACGAGAGCGAACACCACGGCCAGTGCGGCGACGACGAGCATCACGACGGCGCGCGTGCGCTGTCCGGGCAGCAGGTCGTGGAGGACCTCTCGCCCGCCCTCACGCAGGAGTCCGCTCGTCGGCGCCAGCCAGGCGGCGGCCAGCGCGGCAGCGACGGCGCCGGCGGTCACCCCACCCTCGACCGAGCCACCCCCGACGGCCTGCCCGATCGGATATCCCGTCAGGATCGTCCACCAGAGGAACCAGGCCGTCGCCCCGGCCAGAGCCCCGGCGAGCAGCGCGAGGAAGCCGATGGACACCGCGTGCAGGGCGTACCAGGGCGACAGGAGCCAGCGGAGGGCCGCGTCCGACGTCCGCGCGCCGCGGCGACGGCGGCGTGAGCGCGACACCCGGGCGGCCGAGGCGACGGTGCCGCACACGAGCATCGCGAACGTCGCCACGACGAGCACCCAGCCCGGCCAGGACGCAGCAAGGCTCGCGACCAGGCACCAGAGCACGAACATGAACAGGTGCCGGCCCGGCGGCGGCATCTCGTAGGGAGGCGGCAGGGTGCCCGGCAGTCCGTACGGAGCGCCGGGCGGAACGCCGTACGGCAGCTGCCCGTAGGGCGGCTGGCCGTGACCGGGTTGGCCGTACGCGGGCGGCGGGTAGGGCGGTCGGCCGGTGGCGACCGGGCCTCCAACACCCGACGGCGGCGCCGTGCTGGGGACGCTCGGCGGGTACCGCGTCGTCGCCCCGTACGCGACGGCCGTCCCGTACGGCGCCGCCAGGCCGCGCACGGGCGCCGAAGACGGGGGCACGCCGCCTTGGCCGACCAGC
>JAHECE010000306.1:794-2611 GCA_024641895.1 Actinomycetales bacterium | reverse complement strand
GGCCTCGTGGCCACCGCGCACGCCGAACAGCCGTCCCTTGACGACGAGGTACACCACGGCCACCACGTTGATCACGAGGGCGCCGGCCTTGAGCGGTGTCGCGTGCCCGAGAAGCTCGTAGACCTCCCACGGGATGAAGAGCGACGTCGCGCCGGCGGCGAGGTACTCCGCCCAGCGCCAGCCACCCCACAACCCGATGCCTTCGACCATCTGGACCAAGCCGTATCCGAGGAGCCCGAGCCCTGCGAGCCGGAGCGGGTCGCCGTCGCCGGTGAGGACTCGCTCGGCCCACTGGACCGGGGCTGAGTCCGTCAGGTGGAGGCCGAGCTCACGTCCCAGTGGCGCGGCGGCGTTCAGCACGCGTTCCACCCACGCCAGGAGCGGCGCGCGGTCGACGGCGATGCGGTAGGACAGCACCGAGCCGAGGAGCAGCATCAGCCCCTTGGCGACGCGTTCGACAGCCAACAGGCGGAGCACGGCGAGCTTTCGGCCATGGGAACCGCGGGCGGGCAGCGGGACGTCGGCCAGCTCGCCGGGTGCTGCCGCCGTGCCGATGGACTCCCCGATCGCGACGTCCTCCGCGCTTGTCCAGGTGCCGCACCGGACGCAGCGCCGGAGCATCTCACCGGCTCCTCCAGGCGCAGGTGCCTCGAGGAGACCGCGGACCGCGTCGTCGCTCACGCGGCAGATGACGTGCCCCTTGCGCGCACAGCGCCGCAGGACCCAGGCCGCCTCGCGACGAGTCAGTGATGCCGCGAGCGCGGGGCTCAGTGCGTCGATGCTCGTCCAGAGGGCGTGCGGGTCGTCCTGGGTGGGCACCCGCCGAGCCTAACCGCGGCTTACCCCCTGCCGCTCCGAGTACGGGGGCCTCGACGCGGGCGCGGGCCGTGCGGCTCGCCGGCTCGCTGACGAGCGTGGGGACCCACCGCCCTGCGGTACGGGCGCGCCGAGGCCAGGGCCGGACTGACGTCCGGGCTCGACGAGGCCCGGCCACTGGTAGCTGCGCAGCCGACGCCGTCGGGGTCGCAGACGTCGGGTGGTCTTCGTATCATCCGACGATGGCCAGCATTCGACGCGTCCGGCCCGACGGCCTCGTCTTCAGCCCGGCATTCAGCCACGTAGCGGTCGTGCCACCCGGCGCGACGATGATCTACGTGGGCGGCCAGAACTCGGTTGACGCCAGAGGGGCGCTCGTGGGTGCCGGCGACGTTGCCGCGCAGGCGATCCGTGCATTGGCGAACGTGAGGACTGCGTTGGCCGCCGTGGGAGCGACGCTCGTGGACGTCGTGCACTGGTCGGTTCTGCTGGTCGATGGCGTCGACGTGGCAGCGGCGTACGGAGCGATCGGCCCAGCGCTCGCCTCCGACGAGCCCGGGTTGGTGACTGCTGCCCTCGTCGCCGGGCTCGGCGTGCCGGGTGCCCTCGTCGAGATCAGCGCCGTCGCCGCGATATCTCGATGAACGGGTCGACCACCGCTCGACTTCGGCGGAGATGAGGCCGTCGTTCTTCGCGTGCCTGCGCGGGGCGAACCTGCGGATCGGTGGGCTGACCCGGCCCTGGCGCGCGATCCGGGGCTCTGTGCGATGAGCTGAACTCGCCATACCCGAGCGCCGCGGTCCCCGAAGGGTGTGCAGGGGTGCCGTGCCGATTACGCCTCCAACGCCGAAGGGCAGCACGACATCCAGCGGCGCCGGGCTGGCCGTGACACCCGCTGCAGCGCGAGCAGGGCGTGGTCGGCCCCCGTCGAGCCTCGCCGGCGGTGCGGCGCCGCCTCTTTCAGGGGCGTGCCTCATCTCTCCGTGCCGGCTCTGCTCCGT
>JAHECE010000306.1:0-784 GCA_024641895.1 Actinomycetales bacterium | reverse complement strand
CCTGCCGGGCCTGTCGTCGCAGGAGGCCACAGCCCGCCTGCGCGCGGAAGGGCGGAACACACTCCCCTCCCCGCGGCGACGCTCGTCGTTCGCGCGTCTCGGCGCCCAGCTCATGCACCGGTTCGCTGTGATGCTGTGGGTGGCAGCCGGGCTCGCGGTGGCTGGTGGGATGGCCCAGCTCGGCCTCGCGATCGTCGCGGTGATCCTGCTCAACGCGCTCTTCTCGTTCGCCCAGGAGCGCCGCGCGGACCGGGCTGCCGAGCGGCTGCGCTCGCTCCTACCGGCACGTGTCACGGTGCGCCGCGACGGTCGCCGGGTGGACGTGGACGCAGCCGAGGTGGTCCGGGGTGACCTGATGCTGCTGGCGCCTGGCGACCGCGTGCCGGCGGACGCCGTCGCCACTGAATCGAACGGACTGCTTGTCGACCGCTCGCTGCTCACCGGGGAGAGCGAAGCCACAGCCGCGGCCGCCGGCGACCGCCTGCTGGCGGGAACGTTCGTGGTCGAGGGGGAGGCCGAGGCCCTGGTCCTGGCTACCGGCGCCCGGACCCGGCTGGCCGAGATCGCGCGGCTGACGACGACCACCGCGAGGCCGATCACGCCGCTGACCCTCGCGCTGCGCCGTGTCGTGCGCATGATCTCAGGGATCGCCGTCGGGCTCGGGGCGACGTTCTTCCTCGTCACGCTCGCCCTCGGCAACCCGGCCGGTGACGGCTTTGTCTTCGCGGTCGGCGTCACGGTCGCGCTCGTGCCCGAAGCGCTGCTTCCCACCGTCACGCTGTCG
>JAHECE010000098.1:3344-9625 GCA_024641895.1 Actinomycetales bacterium | reverse complement strand
GGTGGAGTTCCGGTTCAACGTGTGACCGGACGTCGTTCGCCTGCGGCGACCTGTCAGTCGCCGTCGGATTCCGTCGGTGGGCGCTCCCGCAGCACGGAGCTCAGATGCCATGTGTGCGTCAGCACGTCGACGGCGTAGCGGACCTGTTCTCGGGGTGGCATCTCGTACAGCTCGGCCAAGAACTCCCGGTCGTAGCGAGTCCGGTAGCGGCGGGGGAGCATGAGGGCCGCGACCTCGATCGCGACCAGCGCGAGGTGGACCGGCTGTGGGCGCGTGAGTCGTACTCGTGAGGTGCTCGTGAGCGGCGGGTGCGGGGAGTCGTTCGGTGTCTCGGGGCCCGCTGCCGTCGTGGCCGGGGCGGCTGGGCCGGAGTCCTGTCGCTCCTGCTCGTCCCCGGGGCCGGTGGTAGCAGCGCCCGGTCGCGCCAGGTCGTGGTCGCGGGGAGTCGCGGCCATCGCGGTCGGACTGCGACCGGACGCGAACCCGACGGTCATGCCACGCAGCCTGCCGGGTGGAACCAGCGGGAGCGGGTGGCCGCCGGGCGGTGGGCCCGCACGACCGCCTGCCTGCTCAACCGGGCGCCCTCGCCGCTGAAGCGGTAGCGGCGGCGCGGAGGCCTGCCGTCGACCTGCGGGTCGACCGGCTCCCAGCGAGACTCGATCCAGCCCACGGCCTCGAGGGCGGCAAGGATCGGGTGGACGGTCCCGGGCGGAAGGCCGGCCGCCCGGCCGATGTCCACAGCGGTGCCGTCCGCGTTCTCGTTGGCGCGCATCGCCTCGATCACCCGCTCCATTGAAGCGGTGATTCGTGGATCGCCTGGCAGTCGATTCATCGTGTATTACCCCCCACGGGCAAAGGTACGCCTTGAAATGAGCGTGCGTGCGTATTTTGAGTCATTCGTGCGGTGCCGAGCGCACCGCTGACCTGCGCTCTCGAGAGCCGCGACAGCCGGTGCCGCGTGCCGGGGCGAGCCGGCCCGCAGATCCAGGCGGCCGTGCCGAGAATGAGTTCCGGCCGGTGCCCCAGGAGGCGATGACCGAGGGAACTCGGCATCCCCGCGCCGTCGCGGACGCAGAACCGTCCTCAGCCCGTCACCGTGAACGTGCGGGTGTCGGTCATCGGCGTTCCCGCTGCGCCGTCGGACGGGTCGTCCTCGGAGATCTCGATCGTCCAGGTGCCGGGATCGAGCGTGAGATCGAACGAGAAGGGCGCGATCGCGGTGCCGTCGCTCGTCATCGTGTTCCCCGTCTGCACCTCGGCGCCCGACGAGTCCAGCACGCGCCACGGCACGTTGGCCTCGAACGAGACTGCCTCGCCGGACACCGTGACCGGCGAGGTCACGGTGGCGCCCTCGCGCGGCTGGTCGATCTGGACGAGCAGCACGACGTCGAGCGGATCGTCGCGTCCGACGGGGGAGTCCCAGACGACCGCGCCCCAGAGCTCGCCCGCCGGTTCGCCCTCGATCAGCAGCTCGACCGAGGCATCCGGCTCGGTGGCGCTCGTCACCGTGTAGACGAGCTGCTGGATCATCAGCGCCGCGAGCTCGGAACCGACGTTCGCCGTTCGCGCGTCCGCGGAGAGGTCCACGGACACGACGCCGCCGTCGACGGTGACCCCGAGGACCGTCGTGCCGGGGTCCCACGTGGTTGCGTAGTCAGGGTCTTGCGGGCCCGCGATCATGGCCTCGACCGCCCCGGTGGCGACGTCGCCGGCGGGGACGTCACGGCTTTCGCGGGCCAGGCGGAACCCGGTGCGCGTGTCGAGCGTGTAGTAGACGGCCGTCTCCTCGCTGCTGCCCGCGGTCGGCGTGCTCGATCCGGTCGGCGTCGGCTCGCTCGGGCCGGGCTCCGGCGTCGTCGTGGTGCAGCCGCTCACCGCGGCGAGAGCGGCGACGGCGAGGCACACCGCAACCGTGCGAGCGACCTGAGGGGCTCGTCGGTCTGAGATTCTGCCGAGAATGGCCACGTGTCCTCCTCGGGGGCGCCCCTGCACCCGTCGGGCCCACCCGTGGGCTCCCCCTGCATGCCCAGGATGGCACTGGAGCCCGGTCACGGTGAAGACACGCTTCGGTCACGGCCTGCGAGGCCGAGGAATCGCTCGACGTCGGCAGCCTCCCTCTCGAGGCCGTGTGCCTCCGCCCGATCGAGTGGCTCGGCCGGCGCGACCTCGACCCGACCCCCGGAGATCCGCCACAGCCCGGCAGCGCGTCCCCGCACGAGGGCGAACGCGCGGAACACGCCCCCAGCCACGATCGCGGTCTCGTGCGGCCCGACGATGTCGTCGCGCGAGCGCCAACCCAGCAGGACGGGGTCGAAGGAGCCGAGGAGACGCGGCGGCGGCGCAACGAGCGCGGCGTCCGGTGCACGGAGGGCCGCGAGCCCGTTGCCCCGGTCCACGAGGGAGCCCGCGATCGAGCGCAGCCCCGCCCGCGCGGCCCCGAGGGTGATGCCGGCCCACGTGGCGAGGTCGCGGTCGTCCGCAGGGCCGTGCCCGGCGAGGTAGCGGCGCGCGAGCCGTGCCAGCGCGACGTCGCGGTCCACGTGCGCGGGAGGGCCCAACCAGTCGTGGGCTGAGGCGAAGCGCTGCTCGAACCGGCCGGCCGACGAGCCGCCGTCCACCGGCCCGCGGACGGCGATGCCGCGTGAGCAGGCGAGGCTGATCAGGTGGACGAGGGCTTGACCGGCCGTGGGGACGTCTGCCGAGGCCAGCAGGGACCCGATCTCGCCGCGGCTCAGCGGGCCGGCTTCGGCCAGCGCCCTGCGCAGGGTCGACATGGCGCGCTCCGCTGCCGCGGGGCCCACGCCTTCTTGTGCGAGCCGCCGAGTGGTGCCCGTGAGCGTCTGCGGGGTCGTCAGGGCGTGCAGCCACCAGTAGTCCTGCGCCAGGACCAGGTGCAGCGTCCCGCGGTTGAGCCAGCCGATCGCCAGGCTGCGATCCACGGAGAGCGCCCGGTCGACGTCGGCCGCGTGGAGTCCCGTGCTGCGGGCCCGGACGGCGAGGCGGGCGCTCCGGGGGTCTTGGGCCTGGACGGCGAGGAGGCGGCCGACGACGTCTTCGGGCGCCCTCGCATCGGGTGCCCTCAGGAGCTGCGCATCGAGGCGCTCGGCGGTGATCGGAGAGTCCACGCCCCCATTGAACCGGCGCCGAGCGCCACGCCGACCGCGGCGCCGACCGGCACGGGGTGGTCGACCGCACGTGGCCCGCCGGCCGTCGGGCCGCTGGACGCGTGGGAGGGCGTTGGCCGGGGGTCCGGCTAGGGTCTGGCTATGAGTCGGGAGGGGTGGCGCGGGCGGACCACGCCGACCCTGGTGCGCGTCGTCGCAGCCGGTCGGACGACGGAACGGCCCGATGCGCTCGCGGTCGAGGAGCCGCTGGCGATCCGGTTGGCGGCGGGTGACGGCAGGGTCGTCGACCTCGTCACGACCATGCGGACGCCGGGCGACGACTTCGAGCTGGCGGTCGGTTGGCTGGTCGCCGAGGGCGTCGTCGCCACCCGGCGGGACGTCTACGACGTGTCATGGTGCGTGACCGACGAGGCCCAGCACCGCAACGCCGTCACCGTGACGCTCGCGGCCGCCCGGCTGCCCGACCTCGGGCACCTCGACCGCCGCGGGGTGATGACCTCGGCGTGCGGGGTCTGCGGCCGCGCCAGCCTCGACGCCCTCGAGGACCGGGGGCTGGCGCCGATCGACCACGGGCCGGCCGTCGATCTCGAGGCCTTGGTGCGGATGCCGGCGACCCTGCGCGGCCTTCAGGATGCCTTCGACGCGACCGGCGGACTGCATGCCGCGGCCAGGTTCACCGCCATGGGGGACCTGATCGCGCTGCGCGAGGACGTCGGTCGCCACAACGCGCTCGACAAGCTCGTCGGGGCCGCGCTGCTCGACGACGACCTGCCGTGGAACGACTCCGTGCTCGTGCTCTCGGGCCGGGCGTCCTACGAGCTGCTCGCGAAGGCGGTCGTGGCCCGGGTGCCGGTGGTCGCGGCGATCGGTGCGCCGTCGTCGCTCGCGGTCGAGGTCGCGGCCACGTTCGGCATCACGCTGGCCGGGTTCCTGCGCCCCGACCGGGTGAACGTCTACACCGGTCCCGAACGGATCCGGTCCTCCGTCGCGACCGGCGAGCGCAGGTCGGCAACGTGAGCGACCCCGAAGCCGTGCCTGCGAGGGGAGTGGGGCCCGACGGCGCCCCCGAGCCGGCGTCGCTCACGCCCGTCCCCGAGCGCAGCCACCTGGTGGTGCACGGCGTCGACGAGGTCGCCGCCGGCGTGCCCGCGCTCGCGGCCACGGCGCGGCACGTGGTGCTCCGCGCCGGTCTGCGGCGGGGACTGCCCCTCCTGCGGGACGTCAACCAGCACCACGGGTTCGACTGCCCGTCGTGTGCGTGGCCGGACCCGTCCGGGCACCGGTCGGTCGCCGAGTTCTGCGAGAACGGCGCCAAGGCTGTCTCGGACGCCGGCGACCGGCACCGCGTCACCGCCAGGTGGCTGTCGGGCTTCACCACCGAGGAGCTCGCCGCGAAGTCCGACCGCTGGCTGAACGACGCCGGTCGCCTCGCCGAGCCCATGGTCAGGCGCGCCGGCCGGGACCGCTACGAGGCGATCTCCTGGGACGACGCGTTGGCCCTCGTCGGTACCAGGCTCGCGGGGCTCGACTCCCCGGACCGTGCGGTCTTCTACACCTCGGGTCGCACCTCGAACGAGGCGGCGTTCCTCTACCAGCTCTTCGTCCGCGAGTACGGCACGAACAACCTGCCCGACTGCTCGAACCTGTGCCACGAGTCCTCCGGCGCGGCGCTCGGCCCGACCATCGGGATCGGGAAGGGCACGGTGCTGCTCGAGGACTTCGACCATGCCGACGTGATCGTCGTCGTCGGCCAGAACCCGGGCACGAACCATCCGCGGATGCTGACGGCGCTCCAGCGCGCGGCCGAGCGGGGCGCGACGATCGTCTCGGTCAACCCGCTGCGCGAGGCCGGCCTCGTGCGGTTCCGCAACCCGCAGGACTACATGCACCCCACGCGATGGGGCCGGGCGGTGGTCGGCACCGAGCTGGCCGACCTGTTCCTCCCGGTCAGGATCGGGGGCGACCTCGCCCTGCTCACCGGCGTCCAGAAGGCGCTCCTCGAGCTCGACCGAGCGGGCGTTCCCGCGATCGACCACGCCTTCCTCGCTGCGCGCGCTCGTGGCAACGACGACCTCGTGACGCTGCTCGACGCCACGGAGTGGGAGACGATCGAGGTCGAGTCCGGCATCGACCGGGAGCGTGTCACCGCCCTCGCGCGGTTGCTGGCCGGGACCGACCGCATCATCTGGTGCTGGGCGATGGGGCTGACCCAGCACGAGCACGCCGTCGGCACGATCCAGCAGATCGTCAACCTTGCGCTGCTGCGCGGTGCGATCGGCCGCCGTGGCGCCGGGCTGTGCCCGGTCCGAGGGCACAGCAACGTCCAGGGCGACCGCACCATGGGCATCTGGGAGCGGCCGCCGGAGGCGTTCCTCGGGCGGCTCGCCTCGGCCGTCGGCTTCCAGCCACCGCGCCGGCACGGCCTCGACGTCGTCGACTCGATACGAGCGATGCACGCCGGCGACGTCGACGTGTTCGTCGCGATGGGCGGCAACTTCCTCTCGGCGGCCCCGGACACCGCGTACACGGCCGAGGCCCTGCGTCGCGTCGGCCTGACGGTCCAGGTCTCGACCAAGCTCAACCGCTCGCACGTCGTGACGGGCGGGACAGCACTGCTCCTGCCGTGCCTCGCTCGCACCGACCGGGACGTCCAGGCCGCCGGTGACCAGTTCGTCTCTTGCGAGAACTCGATGGGGATCGTGCAGCGGTCGCAGGGCCGGATGGCGCCGATCGCGGGTGCACTGCGCAGCGAGCCGGCGATCGTGGCGGGACTCGCCACGGCGACCCTCGGTGGCAGGAGCGTCGTCGACTGGGACGGGCTCGTCGAGGACTACGACCGGATTCGTGACCTGATCGAGGCGGCCGTCGAGGGCTTCGAGTCCTACAACGAGCGGGTCCGGGAGCCCGACGGGTTCGCGCTGCCGAACCCGCCCCGCGAGGGCAGCTTCGCCCTTCGGGACGGGCGCGCCGTCCTGACCGCCTATCCGATCGAGCCCCACGAGCGGCTCCCGGGCTCCCTGACGATGATGACCATCCGCAGCCACGACCAGTTCAACACCACCGTCTACGGCGACGACGACCGCTACCGCGGCATCCACAACGACCGCCGCGTCGTCCTGGTCAACGCCGCCGACGCCGCCGAGCAGGGCCTGACGG
>JAHECE010000098.1:0-3334 GCA_024641895.1 Actinomycetales bacterium | reverse complement strand
CGACGAGGTCGACCTCGTGTCCACCTTCCGAGGTGTCGAGCGGAGCGCGCCCCGCTTCCGGGTCGTGACCTACGACCTGCCGCGCGGCTGCTGCGCCACCTACTTCCCGGAGGCCAACGTGCTCGTGCCCGTCGACTCGGTCGCCCGCGGGTCCAACACGCCCACCAGCAAGTCGGTGCCCGTGCGGCTGGCCGCCCGGAGCTGACGCCACCCCGCGACGGGAAGGACGGCGCCTGTCGGGTGGACCGCCGCGTCGGCGGTCGACGGCATCCGTCAGGTCCGGGGCCCCGTCGACCGCGGTCTCGGCAGAGGGGGCCGAAGGAGGGCAGGATGATCTCCGTGGCGGGCCGGCTGGACGACAGGGAGCGGATCGAGCCCGGCTCGCGCGAGGCATGGCGGGCCTGGCTGGCTGTGAACCACGCGACGTCGCCCGGCGTGTGGCTCGTGACGTACACCAAGAAGAGCGGTCGCGGCGGCCTCGACTACGAGGACACCGTGCTCGAGGCGCTCTGCTTCGGCTGGGTGGACAGCACCCGCCGCAAGGTCGACGACGAGCGGACCGTGCTCTACCTCGCGCCGCGGCGCCCCCGCAGCACCTGGGCCCGGACGAACAAGGCCCGCGTCGAGCGGCTCATCGCGGACGGGCTCATGCAGCCGGCGGGCCTCGCCGTCATCGAGCGCGCGCGGGTCGACGGGTCATGGGACCTGCTCTCCTCGGTCGAGGCGCTCGAGATGCCACCGGACCTGGGCGCGGCGCTGGACGCCGTCGAGGGCGCCCGTGAGGGCTACGAGGCGCTCCCGGTCTCCCGCAAGCAGCTGTTGCTCTGGTCGGTCGTCAGCGTCAGGCGCGCCGAGACCCGGGCTGCGAGGATCGCGGCGGCGGTCGAGGAGGCGAGCGGGCGGCGCTGACCGCGGGGCGTCGTGCGGTCGCTCCGCGGAACCTGCGAGCACGCGGCGCCCTCGACCCGGCGCGCTCCGTCGGGTTGTTGGGGGCGGCCCCACCCGGGCGCCGTCGAGGTCCAGGGCGCAGTCGGCGCCGACGAACGACCTGCGGACCTGGTCCGGGACGGCGTGCCGGAGAAGTGACCTCCGGCTCGCGCGCACCGCCGGCGACTACGGTGCGGAACATGGCTCGGACGAGGCTGTACCGGGGCGGCAGCCTCGCGGCCGAGGGTTTCCCGGTCGAGGACATCTCCGAACACCTGGTCGATCCCGAATCGGTCGTCTGGGTCGACTTCGTCGCTCCCAGCGAGTCGGACCTCGCCCTCGTCAGCGAGGAGCTGGGCCTGCACGACATGGCGGTCGACGACGCGTTGGCGCTCCTCGAGCGACCCAAGGTCGACCGCTACGACACGCACCTGCTGCTCTCGGCGTATGCGGTCTCGGTCGAGCCGGTCTCGGGCGAGCTCACCGCGAGCGAGGTCGCGGTCTTCATCACGAGGCAGGCGCTCGTCACGGTCCGCAAGGACGAGTCGTTCCCGCTCGCGGGCGTCGTGCGCCGCTGGGACGACAACGTCGCCCTCGCCGTCCACGGCGTGCCCTTCCTCCTGTGGGGCCTGCTCGACGAGATCGTCGACGGCTACTTCGAGGCCGTGCAACGGCTCGACACGCTCCTCGAGGGGCTGGAGGACCTCGTCTTCGACGAGCGGCCACGAGGCATCGACGTCCAACGGCTCTCGTTCGGGCTTCGCAAGAGCCTCGTGCTGCTTCGCCGCATCGTGCTTCCCGTTCGGGAGGTGGTCAACGCGCTCCTGCGCCGGGACCTGCACGTGATGGATCCCGCGATGACCCCTTACTACCAGGACGTCTACGACCACGTCCTGCGTGCGAGCGAGTGGACGGAGTCGCTGCGCGACCTGCTCACGTCGATCCTCGAGACGAACCTCACCATCCAGGGCAACCGCCTGAACCTCATCATGAAGAAGGTGACGAGCTGGGCCGCGATCATCGCCGTGCCCACGGCGATCACCGGCTTCTACGGCCAGAACGTGCCGTTCCCCGGGTTCGCCGGCCCGTTGGGCCTGTGGACCTCGAGCGCGCTGATCCTGCTCGCGTCCGGGGGTCTCTACCGGGCCTTCCGGAAGCGTGACTGGCTGTAGCCCGGCCGCGCGAGCGGTGTCTCGTGCGGGAGCGAGTCGCGCCGTCACCGCGGGGTGGGAGGTGGGAACCGCGCTGTCCCGCCTGATGGGAAACCCCGCGATCGCGCCAGATCCCGGGTCTAGGCTGGCGAAGATCCGGGTCCTGCTCGTCCAGGAGGGGGTCGCATGAGCGCTGCACGGACTGCCCTGCTCGCTCTGGTCGGCGCGCTCGCGGACGCAGTCGACCCCGAGACGGTCGCGATCGACGACGACGAGTCACCGCCACCCGATGGCGGGCCCGCGGTCAGGGTCCGCCCCACCTCGTTGGCGCGGGTGGGCAGGTCCCGGCGGGACGGCGCGGTGCTCGACCTCGAGCTCGTCGCAGCTGTGCGCAGCGGTGGCCCGAAGGCCCTGGAGCTGGTCGAGCAGATGCTGACGGCGCTCGAGCGGGAGTCGCGCTACACGGCGGAGCCCGTCCTCCTGCCCGTCGAGGCCCCGTCGCGCGGCGGGATGGCCTTTCAGGTGCGGATGCCGGTGCCGGTCCGACTCGACGAGCCCGAGCCGCCCAGGGTGACCGAGCCGATGCGGCTCGATGTGCGCCTGGTGCGTTCCATGTCCGGCGCCCTCATCGACTCGGCCGGCCACGGCGTCGCCGACGCCCGGGTGAGCGCCTCCGTCGGCAGCGGTCCGTCCGTGACGGACCCCGACGGTCGATTCCGCCTGCTCGTCGCAGATGCGCCGCGGCAGACGTTCGTGGTCGAGGTGCGAGGGGCGACGCGCACCGTCGAGGCAGCCACGGCTACAGCACCGGTCGTCATCAGGTGGGAGTGAGGGGCCAACGATGGTGAACTACGCCGCACCGGGCGTCTATGTGCAGGAGCTCCCGAGCGGGGCGAGGTCGATCGGCCGGGTGGGCACGAGCACCCTGGGCGTCGTCGGCGTCGCGCCCGACCCGACGGCCCGGGTCGACGAACCCGTCCCCATCGACAACTGGACCCAGTTCGTCGACACCTACGTGGGGTCCGCCACCGAGGGCACGCACCTCTCGCACGCCGTCTACGGCTTCTTCAGCAACGGCGGCGGCCGGTGCTGGGTGGTCAACGTCGGCCCCGGGGGAAGCCTCACCGGCACGGCCAAGAAGCCGAGCGGACTGGTGCTGCTCGAGGCCATCGACGAGATCGCCATCGTCGCGGCACCCGGCTTCACGACTCCGCAGGACTACGAGGACCTCATCGGGCACTGCGAGCACCCGCTGC
>JAHECE010000097.1 GCA_024641895.1 Actinomycetales bacterium | reverse complement strand
CGGGCGCCACCGGCGCGGCGCGACCGGCGCAGCCCGAGCGGCCGTTCGTGCCCGCCGGGGGAGGCCCCGCGACCGGCCGGGCTAGCATCGGGGCGCCGCCACGTCCGTGGCACGAGCGAGTCCGGAGGTCGCCCATGGCCGGGTCAGTCCCGCTGGCGGGTGACGGGCGTTCCGCGGTGAGCGGCGCCGTCGACGAGGCCGTCCCGAGCCGGCGGCTGACGGCGGAGGTCTGGATCGTCCTGGGGCTCTCTGTGGGGGAGTCCGCGATCTACGCCCTCGTGGCGATCGTGGCGCGACTGACGGCCGAGACGCCGCTGCGCGACCAGGCCGTGGCGCTCAACCCGTCGCGCTCGCCCAGACCGTTGCTCGACCTCACCTACCAGCTGCTCTCGATCGGCTTCGCGCTGGTCCCCGTGGTGCTCGCCCTCTACCTCCTGTCGGCGTCCGGTCGCAGCGCAGTGCGCCGGATAGGCCTCGACCTGAGCGATCCGTGGCGCACTCTCGGGCTGGGCGCCGCGCTGGCGGCCGTGATCGGCATCCCCGGGCTCCTGCTCTACGGGGCCGGCCGGGCGGCCGGGATCACGGTGGACGTGCAGGCGGCGACTCTGGCGAGCCACTGGTGGACGATCCCCGTGCTGATCCTGGCCGCACTGCAGAACGCTCTGCTCGAGGAGGTCATCGCGGTCGGCTACCTGCTCGAGCGGTTGACCGAGCTGCGCTGGGCGCCGGTCGCCCAGGTGGCGGCGAGCGCGCTGCTGCGTGGCTCCTACCACCTCTATCAGGGCATCGGGCCGTTCGTCGGCAACGCGATCATGGGCGTCGTCTTCGCGGAGTTCTACCGACGACGCCGACGCGTGATGCCGCTCGTCGTCGCGCACACGCTGCTCGACCTCGTCGCGTTCGTGGGGTACGCCCTCGTGCCTGCGGCCTGGCGCGCCACCCTGGGACTCTCGTAGGTATGCACACGACGAGCGCGCCTGGGTGAACCTCAGGCGCGGACCTCGACACGGTGACCTTGCTGCACCATGCGGAGTACCTCGCGGACGTGCCCGCCAAGCGACGGGTCCGGCGGCATCGGCTTGTCGCCACGCCGGCGGGGCACCAGGTCAGGGTGGTCGAGTGCCTCGACGACTCGCTCGGCATCGTCGATCGCCCGGGCGAGGAGGACTACTTCGCCACGATCGCCCGCGCCTACCTCTCGCTGGGACGGGCGGCCACGGGGACCGTGGGCCGCGCCGCGGCCGAGCTCATCGACGCGGCGGACCTGCTGGCCTACGGCGTCGCGTGGCTGAGCGAGCATCTCGGCAGGCGCTGAGGCACGCTCACGCGCGCGTGCGGCGACGGCGCGGCACTACGGCGCGCGGCGCAGCCGCAGCGAGTTGCTCACCACGAGCACGGAGCTGAACGCCATGGCGGCGCCGGCAATCATGGGGTTGAGCAGGCCCAGCGCTGCGAGCGGGATTGCGGCGACGTTGTACGCGAAGGCCCAGAACAGGTTCTGCTTGATCACCCGCAGCGTCGCCCGGGAGAGGGCGATCGCGGTCGCGGCGGAGCGCAGGTCTCCCCGGACCAGGGTGATGTCGCCGGCCTCGATCGCGACGTCGGTGCCCGTGCCCATCGCAAGGCCGAGGCCGCGCACCCCGGCCTGAGCCAGGGCTGCCGCGTCGTTCACGCCGTCGCCGACCATCGCGACGACCCTGCCCTCCTCCTGGAGCCGCCGCACGGCGTCGACCTTGTGCTCGGGCAGGACCTCGGCCATGACGTGCTGTGCCGGGATCCCGGCGATCCCGGCTGCCACGAGCGCCGCCGCCCGGTTGTCGCCGGTGAGGAGCCAGGGCTCGATCCCGAGCAGGCGCAGCTGCGCGATGGCCTCGGGGGAGGTCTCCTTCACCGGGTCGCGAAGCACGAGGACCCCGCGCGAACGGCCGTCCCAGGCGACGACGACGGCGGTCGCGCCGTCCTGCTCCGCCCGGCGCATCAGCTCGTGGACGCCGTCGGGGTCCAGGACGCCCTGCTGGGCCAGCCAGGCCGGACGGCCGACGAGCGTGACGACGCGTGCCCCGTCGTCGGTGGTCACCAAAGCGCTGACGCCCCGGCCCGAGTGCGCCGAGAAGTCGGCCGCGACGGGCAGGTGCTCGCCGTCGCCCAGTGCACCGGTGGCGGCGTCGGCGATGGCGCGGGCGATCGGGTGCTCGCTGAGCCCTTCGACGGCGCCGGCCATCCGCACCAGCTCAGCCCGCTCGTCCCGGCCGCCCGCAGCTGCCCCCCTCCCGCCGAACGCGTCATCTCTCGGGCTTCCGGGCCCCCAGGGCCGAGAAACGTTGCGTTCGGCGGGGGTGGGGGCGGGGGTGAGGACGTCGACGAGCTGCATCCGCCCCTCGGTGAGCGTGCCCGTCTTGTCCAGGAGCATCGTGTCGACCCGGCGGGTGGACTCCAGGATCTCCGGGCCCTTGATGAGGATCCCGAGCTGCGCGCCTCGACCCGTGCCGACCAGCAGCGCGGTCGGGGTGGCCAGGCCCAGCGCGCACGGGCAGGCGATGATCAGGACGGCGACGGCGGCCGTGAACGCGGACTGGGTGGATGCGCCCACCAGCAGCCAGATCGCCAGGGTGCCGACGGCGAGCACCAGCACCACGGGGACGAACACGGCGGAGATGCGGTCGGCCAGCCGCTGGACGGGGGCCTTGCCCGTCTGGGCCTGGGTGACGAGCCGGCCGATCTGGGCAAGCGTCGTCTCCTCGCCGACGCGCGTCGCCCGCACGAGGAGGTGGCCGGAGGCGTTGACGGTCGCGCCCGTGACCGCATCACCGGCGGTCACCTCGACCGGCACGGGCTCACCCGTCAGCAGCGAGGTGTCGACCGCGCCGGCGCCCTCGACGACGACGCCGTCCGTGGCGATCTTCTCTCCCGGCCGCACCGCGAACAGGTCGCCGACCACCAAAGACTCGATGGGTACGCGCGTCTCGGTCCGGTGCCCGGCGTCGTCGACCGCCACGCGGGCCGCGTCCTTGGCGCCGAGCTCGAGCAGTCGGCGAAGCGCGTCGCCGGCGCGCCGGCGGGAGCGGTACTCGGCGTAGCGGCCCGCCAGCAGGAACGTCGTCACCACCGCCGCGGTCTCGAAGTACAGCTCGGGCGTCCCTGCGCCGGCCATGCGGTCCGCGGCGGGGAAGAGGCTCGGCGTCATCCCCATGCCGATCTCGCCGGCGCCGCCGAGCAGCAGCGCCCAGAGCGACCAGAGGGTCGCCGCCGTGACGCCGAGCGAGACGAGGGTGTCCATCGTCGAGGCTCCGTGCCGGGCCGCGCGGGCGGCCGCGCGGTGGAACGGCCACGCCGCCCAGGTCACCACCGGCAGGGCCAGTGCCGCGACGACCCACTGCCAGCCCGCTAGCTGTAGCGCCGGGATCATCGACACGAGGAGCACGGGGGTCGTGAGGATCGACGCCACGATGAGCCGACGGCGCAGGTCGGCGCCGCGGTCGGGTGTGACCTCGGCGTCGGAGTGGTCGTGCCCCTCGTGCTGTTCCTGCTCAGGGATCGACCCGTCGACAGCCGGGCCGGGGGGCTCTCGGTGCAGGACGCTCGCGCCGTAGCCGGCCCGCTCGACCGCCGCCACGAGGTCTTGGTCACTCACCGGGGCAGAGAGCTCGACGTGAGCCTTCTCGGTCGCGAGGTTGACCGTCGCGCTCACGCCGGGCACCGCGTTGAGCTTCTTCTCGACCCGCGCCACGCAGGAGGCGCAGGTCATGCCCTCGATCGCGAGGTCGGCGTCGAGGCGCTGCGGTGCTGCTGGGACGTGCGGGCTTCGTGTGGGCATCGAGGCCTCCGGCCGTGGTGCAGGGCAGGTGCCGCGCGGCTCGGCAGCGGGCGCCGAGCCGTCGCGGCCTTCAGTTGTCGTCGACGTGGATCGCCACGACGGAGTAGCCGGCTTCGTCGACGGCGGCGCGCAGCGCCACCTCCTCGAGGACCTCGTTCGACACGACGGTGACGGCCGACGGCTCGTCCTGGCGCAGGACGACGCTGACGTCGAGGACGCCGTCGACGGCGGAGACCTCGCTCGTCACCGCCTTGACGCAGTGCATGCAGGTCATGCCGTCGACGTCGATGACGGTGGTGCGGCTCATGCTCGGCTCCTCGGGTGTGATCGGGTCGACCGAGCCCGGGAGGTCGTCGGCCGATGAGGTGGTGGTACGGCGATGGTGGCTTACGAGCGGACCAGGCGCGTGATGGCAGCGGAGGCTTCGCGGACCTTCGCCTCGCCCTCCTCGGGAGACCGGCGCGCGGCCTCGACGACGCAGTGGCCGAGGTGGTCGTCGAGGAGGCTCAGGCTCACCGCCTGCAGCGCTTTGGTCGCGGCGGCGACCTGGGTGAGGACGTCGATGCAGTAGGCGTCCTCCTCGACCATCCGAGCGATGCCGCGAACCTGGCCCTCGATCCGGCGCAGGCGCTTCAGGTGTGCGTCCTTCGTGCCGTGGTAGCCGGGCACGGCGCCTCCCTCTCGGTCCATGGAGCCTGGTCCCTCGAACTCGCGGCTCGGTGACGATCCTCTGGGAACAGCCTACCCCGGGGGGGTATTCCCATCCGGGACGGAGGTCCCGCATCGCAGCAGTGATCGGCGCGAGAGGGTCGACCGAAGCGGCGTCGCCTCGTATCGCAGGTACCGTTGGAGCAGTCCCGCTGGGACGGCAGCGCGCGGACGACGTCGTCGCTGGGCTTCGACCCGAACGGGAAGCACGCATGACGACTTCAGCCACGCACGCCGCAGGCGGCCGCCCTTCCGTGCCGGCCGGATCGCCCCGAGCCGCGCAGGTCAGCTCGTACTCCGAGCTGTCTCGCCGCGTGCAGGCGGCCGGGCTGATGCGCCGGCGCTACGGCTACTACTGGACGAAGTTCGCCTCGATGGTGCTGATCGGCCTCGGGATCGCGGCGGCGTTCGTCCTGATCGGCGACTCGTGGTGGCAGCTCGTCACGGCGGCGGTCCTGGCCGTGTACATGACGCAGCTCGCGTTCCTCGGCCATGACGCGGCGCACCGGCAGATCTTCGTCTCCGGCAGGTGGAACGAGTGGGCGAGCCTCGTCGTGGCGAACCTCATGGTCGGGCTGAGCTACGGCTGGTGGCAGAGCAAGCACACGAAGCACCACGCCAACCCGAACAAGGTCGGCGCCGACCCGGACATCGGAGCCAAGGCGCTCGCCTTCACTCCTGAGGTCGCCGCCTCGCGCAAGACGCCCCTGACTCGTTGGCTCGTGCGCCGGCAGGGATGGCTCTTCTTCCCGCTGCTGACCCTGGAGGGGCTGCACCTGCACTTCGCTGCGGTCCGTCGGGTGCTCGGCGGCGGCATGAAGCGGCGAGCGGTGGAGGGCACGTTCCTCGTCCTGCGGCTCGGCTCGTACCTCGCCCTCATCTTCCTGGTCCTCCCGCCGGGCAAGGCGCTGGCCTTCATCGGGGTCGAGCTCGCGCTCTTCGGGCTCTACATGGGCGCTGCCTTCGCCCCGAACCACAAGGGAATGCCGATCGTCCCCCCGGACGTCAAGATCGACTTCCTGCGTCGGCAGGTGCTCACGAGCCGCAACGTGACGGGCGGGCGCTTCGTCGACCTCGCCCTGGGCGGCCTCAACTACCAGGTGGAGCACCACCTCTTCCCGTCGATGCCGCGCCCCAGCCTGCGTCGCGCCAAGCCGGTGGTCGAGGAGTACTGCGACGAGGTCGGCGTCCGCTACATGGAGATGTCGCTGTGGCGCTCGTACCGCACCGTCGTGGCCTACCTCAACCGGGTCGGGCTCGGCGAGCGGGACGTGTTCACCTGCCCGATCGTGGCCCAGCACCGCCTCTGACCCCGGCCGCGCGGCCCGGCTCGGGCCCGGCCGCGACCCTCGGGCGGCGTCAGCCCAGCTTGCGGGCGTCCACGGCCGCGTCGATCCGTCCGTTGACCTCGGCAACCCACGCGGCGGCGGCGATCCCGTCGAGCCCGATCTTCTCCACCGCGGCCGTCAGCGCGCGGTCGCGCTCCGCCGCCAGGGTCTCCTCCAGCACCGGCCCGGCGGCGATCAGCGCCGCCTCGAGACGCCCGACCGCCCAGCTCAGGGCCTCCGCGACCGGCGGCGACTGCGTCTGGCGGCGCGCTGCCTCGCGGATCTGCTCCAGCGAGGCGCAGACGGCGGCCAGGGACTGCTCGTCGGCGACGAGCTCGGCCATGGTGTCCGTGTGCGCGGCGGCGAACTCCTCGACAGCGTCCAGCCGTGCGTCTGTCCGGACGTGCTCGAGCAGCGTCTGCATGACATCGGAGGCGGCCGCCCCGTAGGTGTCGAGGAGGGTGCCCGCGTCGAGGTGGCGGGCCTCCTCGGCCCGGTCCTGCGCCGGGGGCAGGGCGTCCGCCGCCTCGGGGTCGCGCTGCTCCAGCTGTTCCTGGAGCCAGGCGATCCGGCGTCGCAGCTGGGTGATCTGCAGGATCAGGGGCGCGCGGACGTCGTCGGGGGCCGGCCCTGGGCCAGGGGTCACGGCCACCTCCCTGCGCGTCGACTCGTCACCGCTGCTGCCTGCAGTGTCCCATCGCACGCCGGTTCGCGTGCGTCTCTCGCCCCGCGTGGCCGGTCACGCCGGCGTCGGCCCGTCGAGGGGTGGCTCAGCCGGCCGGTCGGGCGGCGGCCGCTGCCCGGGCGGCGGCCGGCAGGGCGGTGACCACGCGCTCGACGGCGTCGTCGTCGTGGGCCGCCGAGAGGAACCAGGCCTCGAACAGCGACGGGGGCAGCGCGACCCCCGCGGCGAGCATCGCGTGGAAGAAGGGCGGGTACCGGAACGTCTCCTGGGCCTGGGCCTGGGCGTAGTCCCGTACGCCTTCCTCCGCGGCGGCGGGTCCGAACATGACGGAGAACAGGCTCCCGGCTCGCTGGATCCGATGCGGCACGCCCTGCGCGACCAGCGCCCGGCCGACCTCGTCCGCGAGGTGCTCCGCGGCGGCGTCGACGCGCTCATAGACGCTGGCGTCCGCCGCGCGCAGGGTCGCGAGCCCGGCCGCTGTCGCGACGGGGTTCCCGGAGAGGGTGCCTGCCTGGTAGACGGGGCCCAGGGGTGCGAGCAGGTCGAGCAGCTCCCGCCGTCCCGCGACGGCGGCGACGGGCAGCCCGCCGCCGATCACCTTGCCGAAGGTGAGGAGGTCCGGGGTCCAGGCGGCCTGCGCATCCGCCGAGGCCCGCCGAGGGTCGTGCTCGAGTCCCCACCACCCGGCCTCGTGCACCCGGAAGCCGGTGAGCACCTCGTCGAGTACCAGGAGTGCCCCGTGCTGCCGGGTCATGGCGGCGAGCGCGGCGTTGAATCCCGGCGCCGGCGGCACGACGCCCATGTTCGCGGGCGCGGCTTCGGTGAACACGGCCGCGATCCTGCCGGGGTGCCTCTCGAACGCCGCGTGCACCGCGGCGAGGTCGTTGTACGGCAGGACGAGGGTCTCGGCAGCGGTGGCGTCCGTGACGCCGGCCGAGCCGGGCAACGCGAGGGTGGCAACTCCGGAGCCTGCTGCGGCCAGGAGTGCGTCGACGTGCCCGTGGTAGCAGCCCGCGAACTTGATGACCAGCGGCCTGCCCGTCGCGCCGCGCGCCAGCCGGACGGCCGTCATGGTCGCCTCGGTCCCCGTCGAGACCAGCCGGATCCGTTCGACGGGCCCGACCCGGCGGACCACCTCCTCGGCGAGCTCGACCTCGCCGGACGTCGGCGCGCCGAAGGAGAGTCCGCGGCTCGCCGCCTCCCGCACGGCGTCGACGACGGCCGGGTGGGCGTGTCCGAGCAGGGCGGGGCCCCACGAGCAGACGAGGTCGACGTACTCGCGACCGTCGGCGTCCCAGACGAGCGGTCCGGCAGCGCGCGCGATGAACCGGGGGGTGCCGCCGACCGAGCCGTAGGCGCGCACCGGCGAGTTCACCCCGCCCGGGATGACGCGGCGGCCCCGGTCGAACAGGTCCTGCGAGGCCGGGCCGGCGGGCGTCGGGTCAGCCATCGGCCCGCAGCCAGCCCGCGACCTCCGCCGCCCAGTACGTCAGCACGATGTCCGCTCCCGCCCGTCGGATGCTCACCAGGGACTCCAGGATCCCCGCGCGGCGGTCGATCCAGCCGCGCTCGGCCGCGGCCTCGAGCATCGCGTACTCCCCGGAGACCTGGTAGGCGGCCACGGGTACGGCAGAGGTCGCCGCCACGTCGGCGAGGACGTCGAGGTAGCCGAGCGCCGGCTTCACCATGACGATGTCGGCACCCTCGGTGGCGTCGATCGTCGCCTCGCGCAGTCCCTCGCGCCGGTTCGGCGGGTCCAGCTGGTAGTCGCGCCGGTTCCCGGTGAACGGCGAGTCCACGGCGTCGCGGAACGGGCCGTAGAAGGCCGAGGCGTACTTGGCGGCGTAGGCGAGGATCGCGGTGCCGCTGTGCCCGGCGTCGTCGAGGGCCTCGCGTACCGCCGCGACCTGGCCGTCCATCATCCCGGAGAGGCCGAGGACGTGGGCTCCGGCCGACGCCTGCGCGAGGGCCATGCCCGCGTAGCAGGCGAGCGTGGCGTCGTTGTCGACGCGCCCCGCGGCGTCCAGCACGCCGCAGTGGCCGTGATCGGTGAACTCGTCGAGGCAAAGGTCCGACATGACGACGAGGCTGTCCCCTGCGGCGGCCACGGCGGTCTCGATGGCCCGGTTGAGGATGCCTGCCGGATCCGCACCCCCGCTGCCGACGGCGTCGCGGTTCGCGGGGATCCCGAAGAGCATGACGCCGCCCAGCCCTGCGGCAGCAGCCCCTTCGACGGCGCCCGGCAGGCTTGCGAGGGTGTGCTGCACCACTCCCGGCAAGGACGGGATCGATGCGGGGGCGTCGAGGTCTTCCTTGACGAACAGCGGGAGCACGAGGTCGGCCGGGTGCAGCCGGTGCTCGACGACGAGGCGACGCATCGCTGCCGAGGCACGCAGGCGCCTGGGCCGCACCCTCGGGTACGTCATGCCTTCGCGGCCTTGGCCGGCCCGAGGGCGGTGACCAGTCCCGACGGGCTGGGATCGTCGGCCACGGTCACCTCGAGCCCGAGGTCGCGCGCCGTCGCAGCCGTGGTCTTGCCGATGCAGCAGACCTTCATGCCGGCATGCGGGCGGCCGAGCGTGGCCACCAGCTGGCGGACCATGCTGGAGGACGTCAGCACGACTCCGCCGTAGTCGCCGCGCTCCCACGCCGCGACGACGCGCGGCGGCGGAGGAACCGGGGTGGTCCGGTAGGCGATGACGGTCCGCACCGACCAGCCCGCCTCCCGCAGGCCGTCCGCCAGCGTCGACTCCGCGAGGTCGCCGTGCGGCAGCAGGACGCGCGACGGGCGGTCGGGGTACTCGTCGGGCCGGGGCCAGTCCGCGAGGAGGCCCTGGGCCGACCGGGTCCTCGCGACGAGGTCGACGCTCACCCCGGCGGCCCGCAGCGCGGCCGCGGTGGCGTTCCCGACGGCGCCCACCCTGACGCGGCTCAGGGCCTCGGAAAGCTCGAGGCCGAGGTTCCCCGCCGCGTCGACGAGCGGCTTGACGGCGCTGGCGCTCGTGACCGCGAGCCAGCCGAACCGGCCACCCACCAGGGCGCCGAGGAGGTCGATGATGAGGTCCGGGTCCTCGGCGGGCTCGATGCGGATGAGTGGAACCTGGTCCGGCTCGTACCCGGCGGCGCGCAGCGCACGCA
>JAHECE010000096.1 GCA_024641895.1 Actinomycetales bacterium | reverse complement strand
TTCCCGAGATGAGGGTGGGGCCGATGGCAACGCCCGCGACGAGCATCGCCACCGCCAGCTGCCAGAACGAGCCGGCGAGGACGAACAGCGACGCCCCCGCCGCGAGGGCCACCACGCCGACCAGGAAGCGTCGCCACAGGGGCCCGACCCAGTGCCGCGCTCCGTACAGCAGGCCCGAGACCACCGAGGCAAGGGCGAACACCGAGAGAAGGGGTCCCGCGAGGGCGGCGCTACCCAGTTCCTCCGCGAAGGCGACCGTGGTCACGTTCGTCGCGCCGAAGATCATGCCGACGCCCGTGAAGGTGAGGACGAGCGCCACCATGGCGCCCGAGCGCAGGAGCGGGACCCGGCCCTCGGGCTCCGTCGAGGAGGCCTCGGCGGTCGGCGGCTCGGTGCGACGCTGACCCAGGAACCAGTAGCCGCCGACGAGCATGGCCACGAGCGGGACGAGGAGGGCCACCCCCGGCGCGATCGCCGTCGCTGCCAACGTCGCGACGACGGGACCGACGGCGAAGATCACGTCCTCGATCGCCGTCTCCAGCGAGAACGCCGTGTGGAGCTGCCGAGGATCCGTCAAGAGGGCGGACCACCGTGCCCGCACCATCGCGCCGACGGAGCCCGTCGTCGCACCGCACGCCGCCGCCGCGACGTAGAGCACCCACTGCGGGCCCTGCGCCGAGGCGGCGACGACGAGGACCGCCAGGGCGGCAGCGCACGCCGCGAGCAACGGGCGCATCACGAGCGCCTGGCCGCGCCGGTCCACGAGCCGGGATAGCTGAGGCGTCGCCACCGCAGCAGCCACGACGTTCACCGCGGAGACGCGACCTGCGAGGGCGTACGAGCCGTAGCCGGCGGAGACGACGAGGACGATGCCGATCCCGATCATCGCCATCGGCAGCCGGGCCACGGCCGCGGCGGCCGAGAACCGCCATGCCCCTGGCACCGCGAGGATCCGCCGGTAGGGCTCCATCACCGGCGGATGCTCGCACATGCCGGCGGGCGGCTACAAGGATTCCCGAGAGCGCCGCCCCGCATCTCACAGGTCCTTCTCGGCCAGCTCTCGGAAGTCGTCCGGCACTCCGCCGCCGCGCCGCAGCGTCGCCGGCAGGTAGCCGACGGCGTCCTTGCCGAACCGCGCGCGGGCCGCGTCCATGGACTGGTCCAGCGCCCACCGGGCGGCACCGGTCGCCGAGCCCGGCCGCCGGGGGTCCTCGGGCTGCAGGGGCAGCTCCAGCTGGATCGCGTGCTGGACGGCCAGGTTGGACACCGAGATCGCAAGCAGGCTGATCTCGACCGACTCCTTGCCCCCGGGCCGCCCCGGGCCGCCGTCGCCGTCCACGATCGCCTGCCACGCGAGCTGCTCGGCCACCTCGGTCAGCGTGAGCGTGGCCGCGATCGGGGCGCCCAGCGTGAGCGAGCGCGTCACCGCGCGCATGCCCGCGAACCGCACGCGCACCGTCACCGTCCGACCGGCACGGCCCTTGGCGCGCATCCGGCTCGCGACCCGTTCGGCGAGATTCCCCAGCACGGCACGGACAAGCTCTGGCGTCGCCTGCCGTCGCCCGAGCGCCGACTGCGCGCCCACGGAACGCGCGCGCCCCGATGTCACGACCCGGCGCGGGTCCTCGTTCAGTGCCAGCGCCCCTAGCCGGGCGCCGACGGCGCGCCCCAGGAGGTGCTCGAGCGACGATGACGGCTCGTGCGCCAGGTCACCGATCGTGTGGATCCCGCGGTCGGCCAGGCGCTGCTGCGTCACCGGCCCCACGCCCCACATCAGGGCGACCGGCAACGGGTCGAGGAACTCCCGCTCACGCTCCGGCTCGACCACCACGAGCCCGTCCGGCTTGGCGACCTGCGAGGCGACCTTCGCCAGGTGCTTGGTGCGGGCGGCTCCGATCGAGATCGGCAGCCCGACCTCGGACCGCACACGCACGCGCAGGGCCGCCCCGATCACGGCAGGCGGCCCGAACAGATGGACCGAGCCGGACACGTCGAGGAATGCCTCGTCGATGGAGATCCGCTGCACGGCCGGGGTGGCGTCGCCCAGGACGTCCATGACCTGGTCGGCCAGCCGCTGGTACTGGTCGAAGTGACCGCGCACGAAGACCAGCCGCGGGCAGAGCTGCGCCGCTCGCCAGCCCGGCATGCCGCCCTGCACCCCGTGGGCCTTGGCCTCGTACGACGCCGCGAGCACCACGCCACCCCGAGCACTGCCGCCGACCGCGATCGGCCGCCCGCGCAGCGCCGGGTCGAGCAGCTGCTCGACGGAGGCGTAGAACGCGTCGAGGTCGGCATGAAGGATGGTCGGCCCGTCGGACACCCGCCCAGCATACTCGAACACCTGTTCGATCGAGCAGCCCGCCTCGCCGGGTCCGGTTCGACCCCCTAGCCTGCGCTGGCCGCGAGTCCCTCCAGTGCGACGGCGACGAAGATCGGGAGGCCGCCGCTCAGCGCGACGGCCTGCCACATCTTGATCGTCGGCACTGCGTAGCCGTTCTTGAGGTAGCGGATCAGCCCGATCGCCAAGAGCACGACGCCGCCAAGGAGGCCGACGATCGCCCCGAAGAAGAAGCCGGGCAGCTGCAGGATCGGCCCGAGAACGAGCAGGACGACCCCGGCGCCCAGCGCGGCGCCTGCGCCCGCGAGCGTCGTGCGACCCTTTCGGCGCTGCCCTGGCCAGCGAGCCTGGGTCGACGCCGTGGGACGCACGTCGAAGGTCGGCGACGACGTGCTCGACGGAGCGCGCGATGACGGCGCGTCGGGCGGCGGGGTGGTGGGCGAGTCGGCCACGACGGGCTCCTGATGGTCTACGAGGGTCCGGGCGTCCGCGCCCGGTCCGGCCTACACCGTGTCACGGCGCACGCCGGCTGTCCACGAGGCCCCGGGCTCGCAGCACAGGGAGGCGTCGCCGTCGGCCAGGCAGCCCCGGCCTGCAGCCCGCACACACCCGGGCGCCATCAGCGCTGGCTCAGCCCAGCCCCTCGCTCCGCCTCGGGTGCTCCGCCGAGTCACTCCCTGGCCGCAGGCCCCCTCGCGCTGAGCTGTACGCCGGGAGCCCAGCGCCCGAACGCTCGAGCAGGCTCGCGGAGCGCCTGCTCGAATCAGGACCTGCGACGCGAGGCGACGAGCCCCCGCACCCCGGCCGACACGCCGTCGACCAGTGGCGCACCGAGGCCGGTCGCGCGCACCGCGTGCACGACCAGGGTCCAGAGCACCGCGCCGGCCAGCAGCGCGGCGATCACGTCCAGGCCCAGCGGCTCCAGGCCGAAGAAGGCGCGCAGCGGCGGGACCTCGAGGACGACGAGGTAGGCGAGCAGCATCTGGCCGGCCAGCACCCAGGGCCACCGGCCCGGGACGCGCGCGCCGCCGTCCCTGCGCGAGCCCGCCAGCACGAGCGGCAGGACGCCCAGCCCGATGAAGATCATGAGGGTCGTGACCATCGTCCGGGCCTCTCCCAGCGCGACGTCCTGCGCCAGCAGCCACGCGAAGACCGGCAGAGCGGTCACGGCCGCAGCGATACCCACGGGGATCGAGATCCGCAGCGTCTCCGCCAGGAGGCTGCGCGGCGGACGGCGCGGCGGGATGCGCACGGCGACGACCAGCAGCGGCAGGCCCACCGCCGCGAAGGCGAGGATCGAGTTCTGCCGGGGCGTGATGGGCACGGGCAGCCCCGCGAGCGCCGCGCCGGTCAGCAGCAGCAGCATCGCGAACGTCCGGGTCAGGAGCAGGATCAGCACGGCCTCCATCGCCGCGACGATCCGCCGGCCCTCGACGACGGCGCGCGGCAGCACGGCGAACTGGTCGCCGACGAGGACGATGTCCGCCACCCCGCGCGTCGCCGAGCTCCCGCTCTCCATCGCGATGCCGAGGTTCGCCCGGCGCAAGGAGAGGATGTCGTTCACACCGTCGCCGACCATGGCCACGTACCTGCCCTGCCGGCGCAGCGCCTCCACGAGGCGGGCCTTGAGCGGGGGGTCGACCCGGCCGAAGACCTGGGCGGCGTCGGCAGCGCGGTCGAGCTCGTCGTCGGGCATGGCGGCGAGCTCGGGCCCGGCCGCGGCGGGGCCGTCGACGGTCAGCCCGACCCGCCGGCCGATCGCCCGGACCGTGCCCGGGTCGTCCCCGGAGATGACCTTGAGGTCGACGCCCGCGGCCCTGAAGTCCTGGAGCGTCGCCTGGACGTCGGAGCGGAGCTCCTCGGCGAAGGAGAGGATCGCGAGCGGCACGAGCGGCACGGGCAGGACCGGGTGCTCGTCACCGTCACGGATCGGCGCGCCGTCCGCCGCGCGGGCGAGGAGCAGGACCCGCTCGCCGCGCGCCGTACCCTCGCGCACCCGGTCGGCGATCGAGGCGCGCGCCTCCGGGGCGAGAGATGCGGCGTCGAGCACCACGCTCGGCGCACCGAGGACGTAGACGGCCCCGGGCAGCACACCGGCCGAGGCGAGGACGCCGTCGGCCGGGACGTCCCCGAAGCACAGGCCCGACCAGCGCCGCTGCGAGGCGAACGGCACCTCGTCCGCCAGGGCGGCCGCGGGGGCGGGGTGTGCCTCCGCCAGGGCCGCCGTGGTGCGGTTCGGCGCCCTGCTGCTCGCGGCGATCGCCCCGAGGAGCAAGCCCAGGGCCGCGCCGTGGACCTCGCCCTGCGCGTCCGAGTCCAGTCCGCCGTCCGCACGGGCGCCGCGCGTCGGCCCGACGGCGTCCGTCGGGCCGACCCAGGCCGCGCCGTCGAACACGATCCGCTGCGTCGTGAGGGTGCCGGTCTTGTCCACGCAGAGGGTGGTGACGCGGCTGATCGACTCGATGGCGTTCTGCCGCTGGACGAGCGCGCCGAGCTTGCTGACCCGAAGCGCACCCGCGGCGTAGGTGAAGGTCACCATGATCGCCAGGCCCTGCGGGATCAGGGAGACGAGGACGGCGGCGGCGCCGAGGGTCTCGGTCGCCCGCGCGTCGCCGGAGAGCGCCTGCACGGACCAGGCGACGGGGAAGGCGGTGAGCGCGACCAGTCCCGCGACCGTCCAGATCATCACCGCGATCTCGTGCTGCAGCGGCGTGCGCTGGTCGTGCCGTGCGTCCCGCGCCTCGCCGACGAGGTGACCCGCCAGGCTCGCGGTCCCGACCGCCGTGGCCTCGTAGACGACTGTTCCGGAGACGACGGCGCTGCCCGACCAGACCTCGTGGCCGGCATCCTTCGGGATCGGGTCGGACTCCCCCGTCAGCAGCGACTCGTCGAGCTCTACGCGACCCTGTCCGACGATCGTCCCGTCGAGCACGACCTGGTCGCCTCGGCGGGCCACGAGGATGTCGCCGACCACGAGCTCGGCGGGGTCGATCGCTCGTTCGACGCCCTGCCGGAGGACGGTGGCGCGCGGTGCCGTGAGCAGGGCGATCTGGTCGAGCGAGCGCTTGGCCCGGCCTTCCTGGATCACACCGACGACGATGATGCCCAGCACGGGGCCGGCGGTCACCAGTGCCTCGACGTACAGACCCCAGAACACGAGGAGCACCGCGACCGACAGGAGGACGCCGTTGATCGCCGGGTAGGCGTTCTGCCGGAGGATGTCCCAGTAGCTACGGCTCACCCGCGTGGGGACGTCGTTACCGAGCCCCTCTGCGCGGCGGGCGGCGGCGTCCGCCTCGGTCAGTCCGGCCGCTGACGTGGTCAACGGACTGGCGATGAGGGGGATCGGCGGGGCGGTGGGCTCGGCCATCCGGTCCAGAATGCCGTACCCGCGGGCCGTGGACGTAATCGCGCGGGCGTTCGATCTGTCACACGGCGCGCACGGGAGGGCATGCGCCGACCGCGCCGACCGCGGGGACGCGTCCTCTCAGATCACGGAGCGTGGGCCTGTGCGGGAGCGTTCGTCACGCATCGCGTGCCGGAAGCTCCCTGAACCGGGCGGGTCGGCCCGACGCCTTGGCCCGACGGCAGGCCTGCACCGGCACGGCTGCACCGGCACGGCTGCACCGGCACGGCTGCACCGGCACCTGCGCCGTCACCTGCGCCGTCACCTCAGCGCCGCGTCATGTGGAAGACCGCCGACCTCGGCAGCGGCTGCGCCGACCGGAACCGCTCGATCTCCCAGTGCCGGCCGAAGAGCGCGATCTCCTCGCCCGGGACCAGGGGCGGAGCGCCCAACCGGGAGGCGCCGGTCATGCTCAGCAGCGGCGTCCGCGCCATCGACGCGTAGAAGCACCACAGGACGAGCACGGCGCCCGGGCGGGCCAGGGCCGTGTACGACTCTGCGACGCGAGCCCGCGCGTCCGGCGGGAAGTCGTCGAGGGTGCCGCCGTCGAGGAGCAGGTCGAACGGGCCGGGAACCGCGGCGCTCGGCAGCGCGCGCAGGTCCTGGACGACGAAGCGTGGCGTGGTCTGCAGGTACGGGCCCTCGACAGCCGCGAAGTGCTCCGCCTTGCTGATCGCGACGGGCGAGAAGTCGACACCGGTGACCTCGAAGCCCTGGCGCGCCAGGTAGATCGAGTCCGCGCCGGAGCCGCAGCCGAGATCGATCGCCCGTGCGGGCCCGACCCCGTCGGGCGAGAGAGACCGCGGCGTCAGGCGCCCGCTCGCGCAGAGCTGGACGAGCGCAGGACGAGGGGCGGACTCCCACGGCGCACGGAACAGGTACATCCAGTCGTACGGCGCGGCTCCCAGACGGTGGAAGGCGTCGAGCAGGCTCCTGGCGGGCATGGGCCACCGTAGCCGGGGGCAACGGGGCCGGTCAGCCGCCTGGCCCTCGCGTCGTCGTCAGCGCGCTCTCGGTGCGCGTGTTCCGCCTGAACCACGGCGCCGGTACCTGCCTGCCGATAGTCACGGGTGGGTGGGGCACGACCGGCTGGTCCGGGCTGCGACGTCGGCCGCGTGCGGAGCCCGCCGGCTCGTCCAGGTCGACGCTCGGGTGCTTCTGTGACGACCTGCGTGACGCAGCTACCGCAGACACGCTGAACCCGCTCCGCGTGTGGCCCGCGGCGAGGGCTGGGCGACGAGCGCGGCCACTCTGCCGCCCCTCGCCCAGACCCTCACCTTGGGCCCCAGGTACCCGCCCCCCGCAGGCACCTGCCCCCCTTTCGAGTGCCCGTCCCCCGAGCAGGCACTCGCCCCCTTTCGGTGCCCGCTCCCCCCGGACGGGCACCCCACGCGGCCGCTACGCGCCGACGCCTTCACTGCCGTTCGGCACGTCCGACCACGTTCTCGCCCGGTGGCCGTACCTGGCACGACGGCCGACGACCGGCGCACCCGCCGGTCCTGACCTACCCAGGCACGTCCTTCGGGCCCGCGGCGCCGCCGGCCCCCCACACGACGGCGCCGCAGACAACACGAGGGACCGCTGTGGTCTCTGTCCCCCCACAGAGACCACAGCAGCCCCAGCCCCCCGACGGAGTCCCCCCGAACCCCGGCCAACCCGTGAGCCCAGCCCCCCGGCAGCAGTGCCACGACGGCGCGAACCGCCCCGGCTCAGGGCACACGAGCCCGCGGCGCCGCCAACCCCCCAGATGGCGGCGCCGCGGACAACTGAATCGGCCGAAACGGCCGTTTCCCGCTCGACGAGGTCGAGAGCGGGTCGTACAGCCGCACCCGTAGGGACGACGACGGCGCGAATGGCGCCACAGTCGGTCCGGGGTGCCGCGGGCCGCGGGATGCGGCCGGCGATCGCGCCCGCCGTGGCGGCGCCGACCCAGATCGGGGCGGCGCGCAAGCGACGGGTCGCCACGGCGATCGCGCTGCGAACGAGTGCGGCCATCGCGCCGACGACGGCGACGAGGCGGAGAAGGGTGAGCGAGCCCGCGGGCGGCTGAAGAGCCTGCGACTGCGCGGGGCGGTCCGCCTCGGAGAGGCTGGTCAGAGCGTCGAGGACGTCGACCCTGGTGAACGGGCTGCCAAGAGCGCCCGAACCGTCGTAGTGCATTGCGGTGGTGCTGACTGCGGTGGTGCTGACTGCGGTGGTGCTGACTGCGGTGGACACGCGGGTGATGCCAGGAGCTTCGGGGTCGCTCTCCTCGCCAGGTGGCCCGCGTCCCGAGCGCAGGCGCAGGTCGCCGAGCATCGCGGCGGGCACGGACAGCCGCAGGCGGCGCGCCACGACAGCGGCCGTCGCCGAGAACGCCGGCACCGGCACGGCCGGGCTGTCACGGTGAGCGCCGCTGCCGCCGACTGCGGTGCCCGCACTCACCACGACGCCCTCGACCGGAACGCTGCCCTGCATCGGTCCGGGAGCCTCGACCGGGTCCGTCGTCGCGGGACGCGCCTCCGACGGCTCGACCGAGGAGGTCGCCGACGCGCTCCCGACCGTGCCTGCGACATGCGCCGCGAGCCCGGCCGGGATGCTCCGAGCGATCGTTGCCGTTGCGCCGTCCAGCACCAGCAAGGCCCCAGCCGGGATGGTCGCGACCGGGGTCCCGTTCACGAGGAGGCTCACGAGCCCGGCTGCGGCGACCTCACGCCCGACGACTGCGGCGCGTTCCTGGTCGACCGTGGCCGTGGCCTCCGCACCGAACGCGGTCGCAACGGCGACCTGGTCGGCCGTGACCGCGAGGTCGCCGGTCAGGACCAGCGCGGGTCCCGAGCCGACGGTGCTGGCCGTCGTCGTGGTCAGGAGCACGAGCGCGGTGCCGTTGGCGTCGGACTCCCCCGCGTCCGCCGTCGCCGAGTCGCTCGAGGAGGCGGTGAGCGTCAGGTCGCTCGCGCCGAGCAGCACCGCACCGTCGGCGATCCAGGACCGGGTGAGCGTGTCGGACGCGACGGTGGCGCGGTCGACTGCGGCCGCACCCACCGAGGCCGCGCGCTTGGCCGCGGCGCGGTCCGTGGTCGTGGACGACGCGTTGACCGTGATCTTCGCCCCGTCGACCCCTGGGCCCCGCGGGCCGACGTCGAGCGTCGAGCCACGCAGCACGCCGGCCTCGGTGATGCTCCGGGCCACTTCGTAGGCGACCGCGTCGGTCGCGGCAGCCACGGCCGACGTCAGGCTCGCGGTGCGCTCGAGGCCTGCGTCGAGGACAACCTCCGGGGCGATCAGCACGACGTCGCCCTCGAGGTCGGCGCGGGCCTCGAGCGTGCGCAGCGCGACCGCGACGGCGGCACCGGTGCCCGCCGCGGAACCGTCCGCGGCGACGTCGGTCGCATCGGTCGTCCGGGCTGTGACGCGTTGCGCCTCGGTGGTGCTCACAGTGAGCGACCGACCACCCCCGGACGCGAGATAGGAGTGGGTCTGCCCGTTCAGCCGTCCCTCACCGAGCGCGCTCGCCACGTTGACGAAGCTGTCGGGCGTGCTGGCGAGACTCAGCGCGCGCTCGGTCGGTGTCACGTCGTTCTGCGTCGCGCCGCCCGTACTCGCGGCCGACCGAACCGACATCGAGCCGGCGGAGTCGGCGCTGACGTCGAGCCGACGGGCCGTGATCCCGCCCTCTCCGGCACCGTCGATGGCTGCGATGGTCACCCTGTCGACCGAGGCCGTGGCGATCCCGGCGCCGGCCGTGGCACCGGAGGCATCGCCCCATGAGCGGGCATCGGTACTGTTCTTCGCCAGCACGCTCAGGACGCCGTCGGCGACGACCACCGACTGACCACCAAGCGTGGACGTCGCGGTGCTGACCAGGCGAACCGACGCGGCCGCGGCGTCCATGGCGGAGTCAGCGTGCGTGACGTCGCCCGTGGCCATCGCGGCCGCCGCCGCCGCGGACTCGGCGACGAGCGTGACGTCACCGCTCGAGATGATCTCG
>JAHECE010000305.1 GCA_024641895.1 Actinomycetales bacterium | reverse complement strand
CCTCCCTGACCGTGGCCGGCATCCGCCAACCCCTCGAGCTCGCCGACCAGTTCGGCATCATCCAGGCCGACAAGACCGACCCCCGCCGCTTCGGCTCCTTCCTGGAGAAGCCCAAGAACGCAGACGGCCTGGCCGACTCCCCGAACGAGGTCCTGGCCTCGATGGGCAACTACGTCATGAACGCCGACGCCCTCATCGAGGCCATGACTGCCGACGCCGAGAACCCGAACTCGCGTCACGACATGGGCGGCGACATCGTCCCCATGTTCGTCGACAAGGGCGACGCCGCCCTGTACGACTTCGTCGAGAACGACGTCCCCGGCTCCAACCCACGCGACCGCAACTACTGGCGCGACGTGGGCAGCCTGGACGCGTTCTACGACGCCCACCGCGACCTCATCGCCACGGATCCGGTCTTCAACCTGTACAACGACGACTGGCCCGTCTTCTCCGGGCTGTCCAGCCTCCCACCGGCGAAGTTCGTCCACGCCTCCGAGGGGCGGGTCGGGCGCGCGGTCCGCTCGATCGTCTCTCCCGGCGTCGTCGTCTCCGGCTCGGAGGTGGACCGGTCCGTGCTGTCCCCCGGGACTCGGCTGCACTCCTACTCCCGCGTCACTGACTCCGTCCTCTTCGACGGCGTCGACGTCGGCCAGTACGCCCGGGTCGACAGGGCGATCCTCGACAAGAACGTCCGCGTCGCCGACGGCGCCGGCGTCGGCGTGGACCGCGAGCGAGACCTCGCTCGCGGACTGACCGTGACCGAGAACGGCATCACCGTCGTCCCCAAGGGCTTCCACATCACCGCCTGACCGGCCCCCGGCCGAACGCATCATTTCTCGGCTGATCGAGCCGAGTTGGCCGAGAAAGGATGCGTTCGGCGTCAGCGGCGGGGCGGGACCCCGGCGGCGCCGGGCAGCGGACGGACCACGGGGCTGAGCGCGAGGCTCAGCACCAGTGGCGCGGCGATCGCCAGCAGGGCGGTGCGATAGCCCACGCGCTCGGCCAGCAACCCGATGAGCGGCGGACCCCCGAGGAACGCCATGTAGCCGATGGTCGAGACGACCGAGACCCGCGCCGCGGCCCGGGCGGGATCGTCGGAGGCCGCGCTCATGCCTACGGGAAAGCCGAGAGCGGCGCCCAGGCCCCAGGCCACGACGCCGACCATCGCGAGGGGCAGCGACGGAGCGAGCCCGAACAGCAGGAGCCCGGCCAGGGCGAGGCCTGCGCACCCGCGCAGCACCGGTACCCGCCCGTAGCGGTCGAGCAGCGCCGTGCCGGCCAGGCGCATGACCGACATCGCGGCGACGAACGTGCCGAAGGCGAGCGCCCCCACGGCGTTGCGCGCGGAGAACCCGTCGACGACGGCGAGGGCGAGCCAGTCCGTCGCGCTGCCCTCGGCGAGCGCGGCAGCGAGCACGACCAACCCGACCAGCACCGTCCGGGGCTCCAGCCACGCCGTGAAGGCACTTGCCCGGGCGGGTGCAGGTCTGGGCGAGGCTGCGGATGCGCGCCCTGGGGACGTGGGCGGGACCGCGTCCGCCAGGTAGCGGCCCGTGAGCACCCAGACGAGCGAGGCCGCCGTGACCACGACGGCGATGATGTGCCACGGCACGCTGACGCCGATGGCGGCGGCGAGCGCGCCGGTGCCTGCCCCGGCGACCGCGCCCAACGAGAAGGCGGCGTGGAAGCGGGGCATGATCGCGCGGCCGAGTCGCTGCTCGACAAGGGCGCCCTGGATGTTCATCGCGACGTCCCAGGAACCGAGGCCCATCAAGGTGACGAAGAGCGCCGCGGCCACCGCCGTCGGGCTCCGCGCGCCGACCGCGGTCGCGACGCCGGTGAAGCCGGCCGCGGTCAGCAGCGCCGCGTACCGGGTGGTGCGCTCCGTGCCGAACCGCTCGGCCAGGGCCCCGGTCAGGGGGAGGGCGACCAGCGAACCGGCCGAGCCGACGAGGAGGATCACCCCGATCCGCGCGGGATTGAGTGCCAGCTGGTCGCGGACGGCCGGCAGGCGGGAGATCCAGGCGGCGAAGGTGAACCCGTTGAGCGCGAAGACGGCGAGGACCGCGCCTGCCGCGCGGCGAGCGCGTCGCAGCTCCGCAGGCTCCGGCTGCGTCATCGCGACCTGCCGGCGAAGAACTCCCACATCAGCTCGTTGGCGCTGATCTCCTGGGTCACGGCGCCGAGGTTCGCGGGGAAGGCGGCCCCGGAGCCGGGCCAGGTGTGGCCGCCGCCCTCGACGACGTACATCACCGCAGCGGCGTCGCCGGCGCAGGAGGCGTAGGACACGACCGTCACGTGCTCGGTCAGCCGCTCCTCGACCGGTCCGACCGCACACCCGTTGAGCCGGGCCCAGCTCCCGAGCGCCGTGGCGGCGGAGTAGCCCCAGTACGGTTCGCCGCCGCCGGTGAAGACGTTGAAAGGGTCGGCCGTGCCGTGGAACGTCACGACCGGCACCGGCACGCCGGGTGTGCACGTCGTCGGGTCGGGAACCCGGGGATCTGCGGCCGACGGCGCGCCGGCCCTCAGCCCTGCCACGGGGGCGATCGCGGCGAACCTGCGGGGGTGGTCTGCGGCGAGCTGGGAGACCATGCGCCCCCCGCCGGACAGCCCGGTGGCGAAGACGCGGCGTGGGTCTGCGTGGCCGGCGGTGACGATCGCGTCGATCAGCTA
>JAHECE010000304.1 GCA_024641895.1 Actinomycetales bacterium | reverse complement strand
CGACAGCTACGAGCGGCAGGACATCGACGGAGCCATCGTCCTTACGCGGGAGGACTCGTGGAACTACTCCGTCGTGGCGCAGAACGCCGACGGTAGTACTGTCACCTTCATGACGGTATCCCGCAGTGAGGGCGACAGCGAAAGCTACTCCCGGGACGTCAAGGACAGGGCCGTGCAGCTTCTCCTGCCCGAACTCCTCGCCGTCAGCGTCCAGTAGCCCGGCATCTCGCCCAGGCGCAGCACCTGGCAAGGGAAGCGTTCCGTCTGCCCTAAGCCATGCGACGCCCTTGGGGTGCGTCAGCAGCGATGGGTCTCCTTCGGTCAAGAGGTCCCCCGGCGCAGGGGTGCCGGCGATGAGAGTCGTGCGCGGTCAGGTCCCGGCGACGATCGTCGTCTCTAGGCTTGACCTGGAGCAGACGAGCAACACGGAGGAGTTGTCGGCCCTGTCCAAAGGGGCAGCAGGTGGTGCTCTGGGTGGATCACCTCACGGCCGAGGAGATGCCCGGAATCGAGAGTTCGACGAAGCCTGGGTACCTCTCAGCGGCGACAACGGCGTCATGGACATCTCCGGCGATCAGGCCACCGCTCGAAGCTCGGTCCTCACCGGGCTCGACAGCGGCTCCAAAGCGTCGGAGGAGCCACTGACAGTGGGACCTGGACAGCCTCGAGGCGACGGCCCGCAGCTGATCGTCGCGTCTCGGCGCGGGCAGTTCTAGGAATACGGCCGGCAGGGTCTCGGTTTGTTGTAGGTTTACGGGACACTGTGCTGGCGCGCGGCTTCCGGTCCGTGGAGGCCGCATTCGTGGGCTGTCGGTGTCCTGGAAACACGTCTCGCCGCGAGTTGCCTCACGGACGGTGGTTGCGGGGGTTTGTGAGTCACACTGGGTGGGTGAGGCTGCTGGGGTATACGCGGGTGAGCACGGTCGGCCAGGACGCGCGGCTGCAGCTCGATGCGCTGCGCGGGGTTGGTGTGGAGTCCAGGGACGTGTTCTCGGACGTGACCTCGGGCGCCCGGTCGGCGGTCCAGCGGCCGGGGATGAAGCGGCTGCTGGAGTACGCCGAGTCCGGGGACACCGTGGTGGTCTGGCGCATCGACCGCCTCGGGCGCTCGCTCATGGACGTCCTGAACACGGTGAACCTGCTGCGCGACAGCGGGGTGAAGATCCGGTCGGTCTCGGATGGGATCGACCCGGAGACGTCCTCGGGGCGGATGATGCTGGGGATGCTCGCGACCCTGGCCGAGTACGAGCGCGAGCTGATCATCGAGCGGGTCAACGCGGGCATCGCCGCGGCGAAGGCGAACGGCACCCGGTTCGGCAGGCCGCCGGTGAGCCCGGACGTGGTCGCGGCGAAGCTCGAGATCGTCAACGACGCCCGCGCGAAAGGGCGCACGGCCCAGGAGGCGGCGAAGCTGGTCGGATGGTCCCGGGCGACGCTTTACCGCCACCAGCACGAGGCCAGTTCACCCGCGGCCGGGCCCGAACAGGTCTGATGTGGACGCTCTGCAGCGGTGGCACGTCCTGCGCCTGCACGTCGAGGACGACGTTCCGCTGACAGCCTTGGCCCGGGACACCGACCTGGGGCTGCGCACCTTGCAGCGCTGGCATCGGCTCTACAAGGCCGGCGGGATCGACGCGCTGCGGCCACGGCGACGCAACGACTCCGGGACCCGGCGCACGGCCCAGGAGCTGGTGGCCTTCATCGAGCGGCTGGCTCTGAGCAGGCCCCGCCCGAGCCTTGCCACCCTGCACCGGCTCGTCGTGGCGGAGGCCGACCGGTTGAGCCTTGCGCACCCGAGCTACGCGACGGTGCGGGCGATCGTCCGCGGCCTCGACCCCGCCTTGGTGACCCTCGCTCTGGAGGGACCCGCGGCCTACCGCGATCGGCACGAGCTCGTCTTGCGGCGGCGGGCGCAGCGGCCGAACGCCACATGGCAGGCCGACCACACCGAGCTCGACATCCTCATCGTCGGCGCCGGCGGGAAGCCGGAGCGGCCGTGGCTGACCGTCGTGATGGACGACTACTCGCGCGCGATCTGTGGCTACATGGTCTTCACCGGCGCGCCGTCGGCGATGAACACCGCCCTGGCGCTGCGACAGGCGATCTGGCGCAAGAGCGATCCTTCCTGGGCGATGTGTGGAATCCCGGACGTGCTCCACGTCGATCACGGCAGCGACTTCACCAGCCACCACCTCGAGTACACCTGCGTTGCCCTGAAGATCCGCCTGGTCTACTCGACCATCGGGCGGCCCCAGGGTCGGGGCAAGTCCGAACGGTTCTTCGGCACCGTCAACACCGAACTCCTGGCCGCCTTGCCCGGACACCTTGCCCCTGGTGCGGGCGCACCGAAACCCTCACTCGATCTGTCCGCACTCGAGGAGGCGGTCTCCGGCTTCATCGCCGCGTACAACGAGCGCCCCCACCGAGAGCTCGGGACGAGCCCGAAGAAGGCATGGACCGCCGACGGCTGGCTGCCGCGGATGCCCGAGACCCTCGACGAGCTCGACGGGCTACTCCTGACCGTTCCGAAGCATCGCACCGTCCAGCGCGACGGCATCCACTTCCAAGGCCAGCGCTACCTCTCGCCCACCCTCGCACCGTTCGTGGGCCACCCCGTGACCATCCGGTACGACCCCCGCGACCTCTCCGAGACCCGCGTCTACGACCACGACACCTTCATCTGCGTC
>JAHECE010000303.1 GCA_024641895.1 Actinomycetales bacterium | reverse complement strand
TCTTCGAGGGCGGTATCCCCAACATCGGGGAGCTCCAGGTCGACGAGCCGCGGATCTACTTCGGCCAGGACCTGCAGGCCTACACGAAGCCTCAGTTCTCGATCGTCGGGGCTCCTGAGGGCAGCGCCCCCTGGGAGCTCGACTACCCGGATGACAACGCCCCCAACGGGCAGGTCAACACGACCTACACCGGCGACGGCGGCCCGAGCATCGGCAGCCTGTGGAACAAGCTGCTCTTCGCGATCCGCTTCGGGTCCCAGGAGATCCTCTTCTCCGACCGGGTGACCAGCGAGTCGCAGATCCTGTTCGACCGCGACCCGCAGGTCCGCGTCGAGAAGGTCGCTCCCTTCCTGACGCTCGACGGGCGGACCTATCCGGCCGTCGTGGACGGCAAGGTCGTGTGGATCGTCGACGCCTACACGACATCCAACGACTACCCGTACTCGGGTCGCGAAGCGCTCGAGGTTGCTACGTCGGACTCGTTGAGGTCACGGACCGTCACTACGGTGCAGGCCATCGCCGAGCCTCAGCGGGTCAACTACATCCGCAACTCGGTCAAGGCTGTCGTCGACGCCTTCGACGGCTCGGTGACGCTCTACGCGTGGGACACGGAGGACCCGGTCCTCGCGGCGTGGATGAACGTGTTCCCGGGCAAGGTCCAGCCGATGTCCGCGATCAGCGGCGACCTCATGAGCCACCTGCGGTACCCGGAGGACCTGTTCAAGGTTCAGCGTCAACTCCTCACCCGGTACCACGTCACGGATGCGGCCTCCTTCTACTCCGGGCAGGACTTCTGGCGTTCGCCCAACGACCCGACCTCAGCGCTGCCCCTGGCCCAGCCGCCGTACTACCTGACCCTCAAGATGCCGTCGCAGGACGAGCCGACGTTCTCCCTGACCTCGACGTTCATCCCAGGGGGTGACACCGGTCGCAACGTGCTCACCGGCTTCCTCGCGGTGGACGCCGAGGCCGGCAGCACGCCCGGCCAGCCGCGGGAGGGCTACGGGCAGCTGAGGCTGCTCCAGCTCCGCCGCGACATCACCGTGCCGGGCCCCGGCCAGGTCCAGAACAACTTCAACTCGGACCCGACCGTCTCGCAGTCGCTGAACCTGCTCCGACAGGGTGACTCCGACGTCGTCAACGGCAACCTCCTCACGCTGCCCATGGGTGGAGGCCTGCTGTACGTGCAGCCCGTCTACGTCCAGAGCTCGTCGGGTACCCGCTTCCCGCTGCTGCAGAAGGTTCTCGTGGCCTTCGGTGACGAGATCGGGTTCGCGGACACGGCCGACGAGGCGCTCGACCAGATCTTCGGCGGGGACTCCGGCGCGGCCGCGGGCGACGCGCAGCCCGGGGACGGCCTCGGCGAGGGCGCGGGTGACGGTACCGGGGACGGTACGACCGGTGGGACTGTCGACCCGGCAGCGGAGGCCAGGCTCGATGCGGCGCTGAAGGACGCGGCCGCTGCACTCGAGGAGTCATCGCGGGCCCTGGCGGCCGGCGACTGGCAGGCCTACGGCGCCGCGCAGGAGAGCCTGCAGACCGCCGTCGAGGCCGCGATCGCCGCGCAGCAGGATCTCGCCGCCGCAGGCTGACAGCCACGACGAGGGGGCCCGCTTCCGACGGGAGCGGGCCCCCTCGTGCACGGTGACGCGTGCGTCGTGACGCGTGCTGGGTGCTCGCCGGCCGCGTCGGCCCTTCGTGCCGGTTCGACCGAGGTGCCGGTGTCAGGCCACCGCGACCTGGTGATCGTGCAGATCGGCGACGGCGGCACGGCCGCTGTGGTCGAGGTGCGACTCGGCGTAGGCGCACATCAGCGAGAACGGCGTGCCCCTCTGGAGCTCGCTCCACCAGCCTTCGAGCTCCAGCGCTGCGGCGGCGTTGCCCTCGGCGCAGAGCACGTCGACCATCTCGCCGAAGGTATGGAGCGGGCCCTCGGCGGCCAGCTCGCGGACGACCGAGCCGACACTTTCGTCGAAGAGGTCCCGATCCGGCACGCCGTCCCGCATGAACAGCGAGAGCGTGTCTTCGGCGTCCAGCTCGATGAGGTGCCCCTGCCCGACGGACTCGGTGAGTCCGCGTGCCGCCAGCCGTTCGCGCAGGGCGCTGCGGTGTGCCGCCGTGGCGACGACGATGCCGGTCCCGCCGGCGGACCATGCCTTGAACAGGTACTCCTCGAGGGAGTCGATGAGCTCGAGGTCGCTGGAGCAGAGGTGGACGCCGTGGATCCACGACGGATCCTGCCGGTGCGTGGCCGCCTCGGGAGTCACCATGTGCACGGGCTGTCCGCTCTCGCGCCGGCGCGCGTCCTGCCACTGGCAGAACCTGCACCAGAAGACCCACGAGGTCGGGCTTGCCTTCGACCCCCGCATGGCCCAGGTGCGGCCGCATTCGGGGCAGGCGTGGGCGACTCTACGAGCGACGGCGCTCTGTCGATCGACCATCGCTCCAGTCTGCACGAGGATCGACCGAATGGCGCGGCATGGGCTGGTTCGCGCAATCCGTGGACAGTGTTCCGGCGAGGCGGCCTTCCGCCTGCCTCCTGCGCACCCGGTGGTGCCGGAGGCCGTCTCGGCGGCCGCGACACGCCGGTTGGACTGCGTCCGTCCCTCGCGCCGGGATTTGCCCTGGGATCGCCCGGGCCCGTACTCTGACATCACCGACGCGGGGTGGAGCAGCTCGGTAGCTCGCCGGGCTCATAACCCGGAGGTCGCAGGTTCAAATCCTGTCCCCGCTACCAGTGCGTCGACAT
>JAHECE010000095.1 GCA_024641895.1 Actinomycetales bacterium | reverse complement strand
CCAGCGACGAGCCTGCCGCCGACGAGCCGACGAGCGACGAGACTGCCGCCGACGACTCGACGTCGGCGGCCGGCGAGCAGGCCGAGGGTGAGGCACCGCGCTCTCCCGAGCGACGGGCTCCGCGCTCGCGCCGCGCGACGCGGCCTGCCTCGGCCCCGGAGCACGAGGCGCCGGGCAGCGCGGCCCCACCGCGCCTCGACGTCCTTGCCGAGCTCGAAGCCCAGGCCCAGCGCGGTTCGGCGAGCCAGCCGTCGGCATCCGTCGATGCCGCGGCGGCTCTGGGATCCATCGTCTTCGAGTCTCCGGCCCGCCGAGCGGAGGCGACTCCGGCCGCCGGCTCGGACACCGGCGCATCCGTCGCGGCTCACGCTGACGACGCCGCGTACGCGGTCGGTCCCCGGCTTCCGGTGACCGCACTGCTCTTCCAGGCGCCGGACCTGACGTCCGCCGCCTCTCGGAGCCGACGGGCGCAGGCTCCGGCCGGGCCACCTACCTTCGGGGTCGACCAGGGCGATTCCGCCTCCGATGACGCGGAGCAGGCCGTTGGCCGGCCGAGTCGACGTGGCTCGCGCACGCCCGCTCCCGCGGTCGCAGCCGATACATCCACGGACGAGGTTGACGCTGACTCCGAGGAAGACTTCTCCGACGAATCCGGCGAGGGGTCGGGCAGCGGCTTGTCCGCCGGGCAGCGACGTCGGCGGCGTCGCGGCGGCAGAGGTCGACGCAGCCGGGGCTCGGGCGGTCAGGGCGACGCGATCGACCAGGACGAGGATGACGACGACTCCTCGGACTCGGAAGCGGAGGACGTCGACGGGGACGGCGGCGAGCCGGACGACCGCCAGGAGGACGACGCGGACGCTGGGCAGACGCGTCAGGGCGGCCAGAACCGCGGGCCGCGCCGTCGTCAGGGCCAAGGGGGCCGCGGTCAGCGCGACCAGGGTGCCGCTTCGCCGGCGGAGAACGCCTCGACCGGCGAACCCGACGACGCCGAGGCGGGCTCGACCAGCGAGGCCGAGACAGCGGACGACGAGTCGGGCTCGAGCTCGAGCCGGCGGCGTCGTCGTCGCCGCCGGGGCGCCCGCCCCGAAGGTGGCGTCCCGTCGTCGGCTGTCGGCTCCCGCAACGACGAGGTGACGGCGCTCAAGGGCTCCACGCGCCTCGAGGCCAAGCGCCAGCGTCGGCGGGAGGGCCGCGACGCCGGACGTCGCCGGACAGTGGTCACCGAGGCGGAGTTCCTCGCGCGCCGCGAGTCGGTCGATCGGTCGATGATCGTCCGAGAGCGGGACGGTCGCACGCAGATCGCCGTACTGGAAGACAACGTGCTCGTCGAGCACTTCGTCGCCCGGCGAACGCAGACCTCGATGGTCGGCAACGTCTACCTGGGTCGCGTCCAGAACGTCCTGCCCTCGATGGAGGCGGCCTTCGTCGACCTGGGCAAGGGCCGCAACGCCGTGCTCTACGCCGGTGAGGTGAACTGGGACGCCGCCGGGATGGAGGGCCAGCCTCGCCGGATCGAGCAGGCGCTGTCCTCGGGCGACTCGGTCATGGTCCAGGTCACCAAGGACCCGGTCGGCCACAAGGGTGCCCGCCTGACCTCGCAGATCACCCTTGCGGGGCGATACCTCGTGCTCGTGCCCAGCGGTGGCATGACCGGCATCTCCCGCAAGCTGCCCGACATCGAGCGGGCACGCCTGAAGAAGCTGTTGCGGGAGATCGTGCCCGACGGTGCCGGCGTGATCGTCCGGACCGCGGCCGAGGGTGCCAGCGAGGAGGAGCTGCGGCTCGACGTCGCCCGCCTGCAGGTGCAGTGGGCGGAGATCGAGCGCAAGGCGAAGAGCGCACCGTCGCCGTCACTGCTGCATGGTGAGCCCGACCTGGCGATCCGAGTCGTTCGAGACGTCTTCAACGAGGACTTCGCCAGCGTGACGATCGCCGGCGACGAGGCCTGGGATGCCATTGCCGGGTACATCGAGTCGATCGCTCCGGACCTGGCCCCCAGGCTGCACCGGTGGACCTCGACCGACGACGTCTTCCATGCGCACCGGATCGACGAGCAGCTCACCAAGGCTCTGGATCGCAAGGTCTGGCTGCCGTCCGGTGGCTCGCTCGTCATCGATCGCACCGAGGCGATGACGGTCGTGGACGTCAACACCGGCAAGTTCGTCGGCGCGGGCGGCACGCTCGAGGAGACGGTCACCCGCAACAACCTCGAAGCGGCCGAGGAGATCGTCCGCCAGCTCCGGCTCCGCGACATCGGCGGCATCATCGTCATCGACTTCATCGACATGGTCCTCGAGTCCAACCGGGACCTCGTTCTTCGAAGGCTCGTCGAATGCCTGGGTCGCGACCGGACGCGTCACCAGGTCGCCGAGGTCACCTCCCTGGGCCTGGTCCAGATGACCCGCAAGCGCGTGGGGCAGGGCCTGTACGAGGCGTTCACCGAGCCCTGCGAAGCGTGCAGCGGGCGAGGGCATTTCGTGCGCAACGAGCCGGTCGAGAGGGTCTACCGACCCGCCGATCCTGCTCCCGAGGAGAGCGGACGGTCCGGTTCGCGACGCCGAGGACGGCGTGGGGGCGACGCGCCGGCCGGTTCCGCACCTGGAGACGGTCGCGCGGACGCACCGGTGCCCGCCCCCGACGAGGCCGCCCGCGAGGCAGTCAAGGCCACCCTCGCCACCATCGCGGCGGCAGCGGCACATGCGCACGACGAGCACGAGGGCCAGGCGCCGGTGGACCCGGAGCGCGGCGGCATGGCCGCGGTGTCGGCGGAGTCTGCCGACGAGATCGAGTTGGTGATCGATTTCGACCGAATCCGCTCGTCGGAGCCGGAGCCGGAGCCGGAGCCGGAGCCGGAGTCGGAGCCGGAGTCTGGTTCGGAGTCGCCCGTCGAGGCGATGGAACCCGGCGACCCCGGACCGGTCGGGCAGCCAGAACCCGCGGAGCACGAGGACTCCGGCGCCGCCGGTGCGAGCGAGCCACATGAGCACGCGCACGAGGATCGCGCTCAGGAGGAGCCCGCCCACGAGGGGCATGCTTCCGGTCAGCCCCAGGGCTGACCGAGGACACCGGCGATCCCACCATCGGCCGGGCGAGGCGCCATCAGGCGCCCTGCCCGGCCGAACGCCTTGGTCCCCCGGACCGCGTTGTTTCGCCGGGGTCGGCGCTGCTCGGAGGCGAGGCGCCGGTGTCGACCGGCCCATCCGTGCGCTCGAGCCCGGGCAGGGTCTGGGTGATCTCGGGAACACGAGCGCGCTGGTCCTGCGGCCTGGGCATGATTCCAGAGGCCGGGTGGCCGAGGGCCGGATGGCTGAGCGTCGGGTCGGGCTGGGTCTCGCGACTCGGCGCACCCAGCGACCTGCGGGCCGCCCGTGCACTGTCCAGGACGCCGTAGATGATGCAGCTCATCTCTCCGGCGTCGACAAGGCCGTTGGCGACGATCCAGTCGCACAGGAGCTCGACGAATCGCACCTGCGCCCGGGCGTCGTAGACGTGGCGCGGCAACCACCCCGGTTCGAGAAAGCCGGGCAGGGCCGCGACGAGGACCTGTGCCCCGAAGACGCGGTTGAAGGCGCCGTCGGGGGCGAACTGACGTTCGGCCGCGAGAAGGGCGCGCTCGTCGGGCAGGAGCACTCGGGCGGCATCCGTGGCGAGGTAGGCGACCAGGCGCGTCCGGGTGTCGGCGGATCGGCGTGACGTGGCGGGGTGACGGGCGATCGAGTCGTGGCGACCGAAGGCTTCCAGGATCTGATCGATGGAGGGGGAGTCCAGTGATTCGAACATGTGTACACGATTGCACCGGGGTCAGACATCGAGCCGCTCCGGCCGCCGGGGCACGCCGGACAGTCGTCCGCGGCCGGTGTGTCGTCGGCGCGTCTCCCGAGGTGCGGGGCGACGGTGCGCGGTGCGACCTTGGCCGAGTGTGCGCACAGGGACCGGGCCGCCCGCGGTTTGCCCCGCATGCCCGGCCCGCGTACCCTGATGCGTCGGCGCGCCCACGGGCGCTCCCGTCCCGTGCCCTGCTGTGCAGCGACGCCGCGGTCTTCCCGCGGTCAGTGGCCGCGCGCGGGCACCCAGGTAGACCCGCAACGACAGAGATGAGCAGCAACGTGGTGTACGCCATCGTGAAGGCCGGCGGCCGGCAGGAGAAGGTCGCTGTCGGCGACGTCGTCGTCGTCGACCAGGTTTCGGGTGAGATCGGCGACTCGGTCCAGCTCAGGCCGATCCTGCTCGTCGACGGCGAGAAGGTCACCGCGGACGCGGCGGCGCTCGCGAAGATCACCGTGACCGCTGAGATCGTGCGGCCCGAGAAGGGCCCCAAGATCACCATCATCAAGTTCAAGAACAAGACCGGCTACCGGAAGCGGCAGGGACACCGTCAGCGGCTGACCCGCCTCAAGGTCACCGGCATCAGCTGACCCGGTCCTCGGCCCGGTCCTCCACTCAGATCACGAAAGCAGGTTCGTTGTGGCACACAAGAAGGGCGCCAGCTCCTCGCGGAACGGGCGCGACTCCAACGCCCAGCGGCTCGGCGTCAAGCGCTTCGGCGGTCAGCTCGTCAAGGCCGGCGAGATCATCATCCGTCAGCGCGGGACGCACTTCCACCCCGGCCACAACGTCGGCCGCGGCAAGGACGACACGCTGTTCGCCCTCGAGCCGGGCACGGTGAAGTTCGGCTCGCGGCGTGGCCGCCGGGTCATCGACATCGAGCTCGTCGAGGCCTGACGACGCAGGACCTGAGTCAACCGACCCACATCGCACGCGGGGGCGGTCCGGCTGGATGCCGGACCGCCCCCGTTCGCGTGCCGTGACGAGAGGAGCCACCGATGGTGAGCTTTGTGGACCGCGTGGTCCTGCACGCCGCAGGCGGTGACGGCGGCAACGGCTGCGCCTCGATCCGACGCGAGAAGTTCAAGCCCCTCGGTGGTCCCGACGGTGCGAACGGCGGCAACGGCGGCGACGTGATCCTCGTGGTCGATCCCCAGACGACGACGCTCCTCGACTACCACTACCACCCTCACCGCAGCGCCACCTCGGGCAGCCAGGGCATGGGTGACATGCGCTCGGGCAAGACGGGGGAAGACCTGGTCCTCCCCGTTCCCGACGGCACGGTCGTCAAGGGCGCCGGCGGCGAGGTGCTGGCGGATCTCGTGGGCGCCGGTGCGCGCTACGTCGTTGCGGCCGGTGGGCGCGGCGGGCTCGGGAACGCCGCGCTGGCCTCGCCGCGCCGCAAGGCGCCGGGCTTCGCGCTCCTCGGCGAGGAGGGCGAGAAGACCGAGGTCGTGCTCGAGCTCAAGACGGTGGCCGACGTCGCGCTCGTGGGCTTCCCGAGCGCGGGGAAGTCGAGCCTCGTGGCCGCGATCTCGGCGGCGCGCCCCAAGATCGCCGACTACCCGTTCACGACCCTCGTGCCGAACCTCGGCGTCGTCCAGGCCGGCGGGAATCGATTCACCGTGGCCGACGTCCCGGGCCTGATCCCCGGAGCGAGCGCGGGCAAGGGGCTCGGGCTGGAGTTCCTGCGCCACATCGAGCGCTGCGCCGTCATCGTGCACGTCCTCGACTGCGCCACCCTCGAGCCCGGTCGCGACCCCGTCTCGGACCTGGACGTCATCGAGGCGGAGCTCGCCACGTACGCCGGGGACCTCGGGATCGAGGGGGGACGCGTCCCCCTGATGGAGCGGACCCGCGTCGTCGTCCTGAACAAGATCGACGTGCCGGAGGCTCGCGATCTCGCCGAGATGGTCGGGCCGGACCTCGTCGCGCGCGGGCTGCCGGTGTTCGAGATCTCGACGGCGTCGCACGAGGGCTTGCGCGTGCTCGGCTTCGCGCTGGCCGAGCTGGTGCAGCGCGCCCGTGACACGGCCCCGGCACCCGAGCCCACCCGCATCGTGCTCCGGCCGACCGCCGTCGACGAGGCCGGCTTCACCGTGACCCGTCGTCAGGCGAACGACCACGTGTACTTCCAGGTGCGGGGCACGAAGCCCGAACGTTGGGTCCGCCAGACCGACTTCACCAACGACGAGGCGGTCGGGTACCTCGCGGACCGTCTCGCGCGCCTCGGCGTCGAGGACGAGCTCTTCAAGGTCGGCGCCGTCGCGGGCGACGAGGTCGTCATCGGCGACGGGCCCACGGCTGTCGTCTTCGACTGGGAGCCGACGCTGATGACCGGCCCCGAGCTGCTCGGCCAGCGCGGCACCGACGCCCGGCTCGAGGACCGGCACCGGCCGACGCGCGCGGACAAGCGCTCGGAGTACCACGACCGGATGGACGCCAAGGCCGAGGCCCGCGACGAGCTCTGGACAGAGCGCGAGGCCGGACACTGGACGGACCCCGAGGTCTGAGGCATCGCCTGCCCCGGAGAGCCCGTCGGGCGTCGTCGCACCGCCTCTCGCGTAGCCTGACGGTCACGGTGATGCCTGCCGGGCCAGTGATGTCTGCCGGGCAGGCCGAGGACGCCGCTACCGCGGCTCGAGGACTGGAGGGCCCTGTGGGTTCAGTGTCGCGATGGGCCGTCGATCGACCCTGGAGCGCCGTCGGCGTCTGGCTGCTGATGGCTGCCACTCTCGTGGTCCTCGCCGTCTCGCTCGGAGGCTCCTACAACAACTCGTTCTCCCTCCCGGACACCGAGTCCACGCGGGCGCAGACCTTGCTGGAGGAGATCCCCGGGGCGAGTGACGCCTTCACCGTCGCCACCGCCACCGTGGTGTGGAGCCCTGACGCCGGCGAGGTCACCGAGCCCGAGGTGAGCGAACCCGTCACCGCACTGCTCACGACGATCGCCGACGTGCCTGGCGTGGCCTGCGTCGTCACGCCGTACGGTCCGCCGATGGGGACGGGGTGCCCGGAGCAGCTTGCGGGCGCCGATCAGGCGGGCGCCGATCAAGCGGGCGCCGGCCAGGCCGGGGCCGAGGACGTGCCGGCCGAGGGCGCGGGTGACTCCGCCGCGCCGGATGCCGCCGACCTGCCCGCGATGTCGCCCGAGACGGCGCGGGTTCTCGCCGGCCTCGGGCCGGCCGGCTTCAGCGTCGACGGTCGAGTCGGTTTCGCGACCATCACCTTCGGAGCCGACCTGGGTGATCTCGACTCCGCGGACGCCGAGGCCGTCGTCGATGCCGTGGCAGCCGCGAACGGCGTCGATGGCCTACGGGTCGGCGCCTCCGGCCAGGCGCTGGACTACGCCGGGCAGCAGCCGCCCAGCAGCGAGGCGATCGGCATCGTCGTCGCCCTCATCATCCTGCTGTTCACCTTCGGCTCCCTCGTCGGCGCCTTCCTGCCCGTCTTCTCTGCGGTGCTCTCCCTCGGGGTCGCCCAGGCCCTCGTGCTGATCGTGGCCAAGTTCCTCGACGTCGCGACCTTCGCGCCCACCCTGGCGGCGATGATCGGCCTCGGCGTCGGCATCGACTACGCCCTCTTCGTGATGAACCGCTACAAGCAGGCGCTCGACGCCGGGCGGGAACCTCGCGCCGCCGCTCACGAGGCCGTGCGCACCTCCGGCCGAGCCGTCGTCTTCGCGGCGGCAACCGTCGTCATCGCGCTCCTCGGGCTGTTCGTCACCGGCATCGCGTTCTTCAACGGTCTCGGGGCAGCGGCCTCCCTCACCGTTGTGATGATGATGCTCGGAGCGACCCTCCTGCTCCCGGCCGTGCTCTCTCTGCTCGGGCGGCGGGCGTTCGCGATCCGGATGCCGTGGGCGCGCCGCGCCAGACCGGGGCAGCCCGGCGGTGCGGCTTTCGCCCGCTACGGCCTATGGCTCGAGCGTCGCTACCGCGTGGTCGGAGCCCTCGCTCTCGTCGCTCTGGTCGTCGTCGCGCTCCCGGTCGGAGCGTTGCGCCTGGGCTTCACCGATGACGGTGGCAGGTCGGAGGAAACGCCCCAGCGCATCGCGTACGACCTGCGTAGCGAGGGGTTCGGCCCCGGCATCAACGGGCCTTTCGTCGTCGCCGTCGAGACGGCCGCGCCCGGGGACAACGCGAGCGTCCAGCAGCTCGCTGTTGCCATCGGGCAGGATCCCGGAGTTGCGGCTGCCATCGCGTTCCCGATGGCACCCGACGCGTCGGTCACCGCCATGCAGGTGGTCCCGACGTCGCCGCCTCAGGATGCCGCCACCACCGAGCTGCTCGACCGGCTCCGCGAGGACGTCATCCCGGCCGCCACCGCGTCCGGTGCCGTGGTCGCCTACGTCGGCGGGACCCAGGCGATCACCTCGGACTTCACATCGGTGATCAGGGGCACGCTGCCGCTGTTCCTCTCCGTCGTGATCGGCCTCGGCTTCCTCGCGCTGGTGCTGCTCTTCCGCTCCGTGCTCGTTCCCCTCACGGGCGTGATCACCAGCCTGCTCTCGCTCGGGGCAGTCATGGGTGTCACCGTGGCGGTGTTCCAGTGGGGCTGGTTGGCGAACGTGGTCGGCATCACCGGCACCGGACCCATCCAGCCGTTCCTACCGATCATGGTGTTCGCGATCTTGTTCGGCCTGTCGATGGACTACCACGTGTTCCTCGTCAGTCGGATGCAGGAGGAGTGGGGCCATACCGGGGACAACCGCACGGCGGTGCGCCGCGGACTGGCCGCGTCCGGGCGGGTGGTCGCCACTGCGGCGGCCATCATGATCAGCGTCTTTGCGGCGTTCATGCTCGGCGACGACTCGACCATCAAGCTCTTCGGCCTTGCGCTCGCGACGGCGGTCCTGTTCGACGCGTTCGTCGTGCGGCTGGTCATCGTGCCGTCGCTCATGTACGAGCTTCGGCGGGCCAACTGGTGGCTTCCGCGCTGGCTCGGGCGACTGCTGCCCAAGGTGGTCGTGGAGTCCGAGGAGGAGGTTGCCCTGGTGGAGGCCGAGATCGCTGATGTCCCGGACGCCGCCGGGGCGCCCGGGGCTCGGCTCTAGCCCCACCCGGCCAGCCAGGCCGGCCTGAGGATGCCCGGATGGGATGATGCGGCGCGTGACTCCTGCGCTGGCGACCCGAGCCGAGCTGGCCGCTGCCCGTCGCGTCGTCGTCAAGATCGGCTCGTCCTCGCTCACCGGCCCTGACGGAAGCCTCGACGTCGGCGCCCTGCGTGCTCTCGTCGACGTGATCGCGACCCGTCGACAGGCGGGCGGGCAGGTCGTCCTGGTCTCCTCCGGCGCCATCGCGGCCGGCATCACGCCGCTCGGCCTCGCCGCCCGGCCGCGGGACCTGGCGACCGCCCAGGCCGCCGCGAGCGTGGGGCAGGGTCTGCTGGTCGCCCGGTACACGGAGGCGTTCGCCGCGCACGGGATCCCGGTGGGGCAGGTGCTGCTGACCGAGGACGACGTGATCCGCCGGGTCCACTACAAGAACGCCTTCCGGACGCTGAACCGGCTGCTGGACCTCGGGGTCGTTCCCGTCATCAACGAGAACGACGCCGTGGCCACGAGCGAGCTGCGCTTCGGCGACAACGACCGCCTCGCCGCGCTCGTCTCCCACCTCACCCGAGCCGACGCGCTCGTGCTGCTCTCTGATGTGGATGCGCTGTACGACACGCCGCCCGCGCGGCCGGGAGCCCGGCGCATCGGTGTCGTGACGGGACCCAAGGACCTTGAGGGCGTCCAGATCAGCGCGCGCGGTAGCGACATCGGCACCGGCGGCATGGTCACCAAGCTGGATGCTGCGGCGATCGCCACCGGGTCGGGCATCCCCGTCATGCTCACGAGTGCGGCGAATGCCGCTGCCGCGCTGGCCGGTGACGAGGTAGGCACGTGGTTCACCGTGACCGGCACGCGGCGCAACGCACGTCACCTCTGGCTCGCGCACGCCGCCAAGACCAGCGGGCGGGTCGTCCTGGACGAGGGAGCGGTCCTTGCCATCACGGACGGCAAGAAGTCGCTGCTCGCTGCGGGCATCACCGGGGTCGCGGGGACCTTCGACACCGGTGACGTCGTCGAGCTCGCGAGCGCCGCGGGCGTCGTGGTCGCTCGCGGGATCGTCGCGTACTCCTCGGAGGAGCTCCCTGCCGTGCTGGGCAAGTCCTCGGCCGCCCTGCGCGACGAGTTCGGTCACGACCGAGAGGTGGTCCACCGGGACTACCTCGCGGTGGTGCCGGCCCGCAGGCGCTGAGCTGCGCGTTCCGAAGGATCGGCTGACCTGGTCCTTCGAGGACCGGCTCCGGGTCTGTGTGGGGTCGCCCGGGCCACTCGGTGGGCGCGACGGTGCCCC
>JAHECE010000094.1 GCA_024641895.1 Actinomycetales bacterium | reverse complement strand
GAGGGTCGCCTGTTCCTGACCGACCCGGACGACCTGCTGACCAGTGGCGTCGACGTCGAGGCCAGGCCTCCGGGCAAGAAGATCAAGCGGCTCTCGCTGCTCTCGGGCGGAGAGCGGAGCCTGACCGCGGTCGCGATGCTCGTCGCGATCTTCAAGGCGCGGCCGAGCCCGTTCTACGTCATGGACGAGGTCGAGGCGGCCCTCGACGACGTCAACCTCGGTCGACTGCTCGAGATCTTCACCGAGCTGCGCGCCGACAGCCAGCTCGTGGTCGTCACGCACCAGCGACGGACGATGGAGATCGCCGACGCCCTCTACGGCGTCACGATGCGCGGCGACGGCGTCACCACGGTGATCAGTCAGCGGCTGCGTGAGGACGAGCGGCCCGCGGTGAGTCGCGGGCCCGGCGCTCGCGCGACTGCCGGCAGCCGCGCCTGAGCCGACTCGGCACGGCGGACGGCCTGCCGCAGGGATCGGGCGCTGCCGGACCGGATATGCGTCAGGATGTGGTCGCGGCCGTCTCGCATCGCGGTCAGGAGTCGCGTTCCGGAGGCCTGTGCCCGATCTCACGAGGGCCGTTGGTCCTGGTGACACGCCGATGAAGGCCTGCTCGCGCACTGCAGGGCGCGAGCGGCCTGATACTGGCCAGATGGTTGGTATCACGGTGGCGATTCTGGTCAGCATCGGTAGTGCCGCAGGCGTCCTCGCGGTCGTGGCTCGACGCAGCGCTCCTGAGGACGGCTGGCGCCAGCTGCTGCGCGACGGCGTGCAGGGGGTCCGGAGCAAGGAGCTGTCGCTGGTCAGCGAGCTTCGTCGTTCCAAGGACGCCGCCCCGGGCGGACTCACCGAGTTCTTCACGGTGGCCGAGCCGGTCGAGTGGCCGGCGTACACCGAGGTGACCGAGCTCAAGACGGCGCTCACCCGCGCTCGCCGGCTCACCCGCCGCTGAGCCCGCGCACCGCTGAGCTCGCGCACCGCTGAGCAGACCCGAAGCCGACGGCTGGCGCCCTCGACTCGGGCCTCGTCACCTGACCCGGTCTCGGGGCCGCCGCTGACCCGGTCTCGGGGTCGCCGCGCCGGGCGCCTTCGCGTGTGCCGGGTCCGCTGGGCCACACTTGGCGATCGTGAACGCTGACCTGATCGCCCCGATCGTCGGTGGCCTTGTCGTCCTGGCCGTCGTCGTGCTGCTCTTCGCCCTGGGATTCGTCGGTCGCTCGCGGCGCGGCTCCCGCGGCCGCGCCTCCGCCGGCCTGGGCCAGGAAGATTCGAGGGAAGGCGGAGCCGCCGGGTCCGTCGGGCTGCTGGAACGGCCGGGGGAGCCTGGTCTCGGGCTGCTGGAGATCCCGGAGGGCGCCAGCGGGCGCCTCGTGCGGCTGCGAGCCCGGCTCGCCCGCTCCGGCGCGATCGGGAGCCGGTTGCTCGCCGTGCTCGCCCGGGACCGCCTCACCGAGGCCGACTGGGAGGAGATCGAGGAGACCCTCCTCCTGGCCGACGTCGGCGTCGGCCCCACGACCGAGCTCATGGACGCGCTGCGCCTCCGGATGCAGGTGCTCGGCTCCCGGGAGCCCGGGGCAGCCCGGGAGATCTTGCGCGACCTGTTGCTCCGCCTCGTGGACCCGACGATGGACCGATCGCTCAACCTGGAGCAGACGCTGGGCTCCGACGGCGAGCCCCACCCGGCGACCGTGCTCGTCGTGGGCGTCAACGGCACGGGAAAGACCACGACCGTCGGCAAGCTGGCCCGGTTCCTCGTCGCCGAGGACCACGACGTCGTCCTCGGCGCGGCGGACACGTTCCGCGCCGCCGCGGCGGACCAGCTCTCGACCTGGGGTGAGAGGGTGGGCGTCCCGGTGATCCGCGCCGATCGTGACCACGCGGACCCGGCGTCCGTGGCCTTCGACGCGGTCCGGACCGGGGCCGAGATCGGCGCCGACGTCGTGCTCGTGGACACCGCCGGCCGGCTCCAGAACAAGGCCGACCTCATGGACGAGCTCGGGAAGATCAAACGGGTGATCTCACGCAAGGCGCCCGTCGCGGAGGTCCTGCTGGTCCTCGATGCGACCACCGGGCAGAACGGTCTGCGACAGGCCCGAGTCTTCACCGACGTGGTGCAGGTCACCGGGCTCGTGCTGACCAAGCTCGACGGCACAGCGAAGGGCGGCATCGTCGTCGCCGTCCAGCGCGAGCTGGGTGTCCCGGTGAAGTTCGTCGGGATCGGTGAAGGTGCCGACGACCTGGCGCCCTTCGACCCGGAGGCGTTCGTCGACGCGCTGCTGTCCTGACACGCGCGGGCGCGCACGGAGCACGGCCGCCGAGGCGCGTGACGAGTGTGACGAAACCCGCTCGTAACACCACGAAGGCATCTGTCACAGCGCTGTAACGAGTTGCGTCCATGACCGAAACGGCCAACCTCAACCCTAGGACGTAGCCCGGCCGCCCCGGTCGGTGAGAGGAGATGCGATCCACATGGAAGAGTTCACGCTCGACAGCGGGAACACCGCGTGGCTGCTCACGTCGTCCGCTCTGGTGCTGCTGATGACGCCGGGCCTGGCGTTCTTCTACGGCGGCATGGTGCGCGGCAAGAGCGTCCTGAACATGATGATGATGAGCTTCAGCGCGATGGGCCTCGTGGGTACCATCTGGCTGCTCTACGGCTACTCCGGAGCATTCGGAACGGATCAGCTCGGCGGGCTCATCGGCAATCCCTTCGAGTACTTCGGGGTCAACTCGATCACCGACGAGCAGAGCCTCATGGCGTCGGCGGGCGTGCCCGCGCTGGTCGCCGTGGCCTTCCAGGCCACGTTCGCCATCATCACGGTCGCCCTCATCTCGGGTGCCGTCGCGGACCGGATGAAGTTCACCACCTGGCTCGTGTTCGCCGGTATCTGGGCGACCCTCGTCTACGTCCCGATGGCTCACATGGTCTGGGGCGGCGGCCTGCTGGGCGCTGACGGCATCACGTCCGGGCTCTCGGTCCCGATCGACTTCGCCGGCGGTACGGTCGTCCACATCAACGCCGGCGTCGCCGGCCTGGTGCTGGCGATCATTCTCGGCAAGCGCAAGGGCTTCGCCAAGGAGCCCATGCGGCCGCACAACCTTCCGTTCGTGATGCTGGGCGCCGCGCTCCTGTGGTTCGGCTGGTTCGGGTTCAACGCCGGTTCCGAGTTCGCTGCTGACGGCACCGCCGGCCGCGCCTGGATCAACACCATGGTTGCGACCTGCGTCGCGATGCTCGCCTGGCTCATCACGGAGAAGCTGCGCGACGGTTCTCCCACCAGCCTCGGTGCCGCCTCGGGCGTCGTCGCCGGTCTCGTCGCGATCACCCCGGCCGCGGCCGCCGTCGACACCTACGGCGCCATGGCCATCGGTGCCGTCGCCGGTGTCCTCTGTGCGCTCGCGATCGGTCTGAAGTACAAGTTCGGCTACGACGACTCGCTCGACGTGGTCGGCGTGCACCTCGTGGGTGGTCTCACGGGTACCGTCCTCATCGGACTGTTCGCCAACGTCGGGGAGGGTGTCAACGGCACCTGGTACCCGGACGGCGCGCTCAACGGCCTGTTCTACGGTGGCGGTGCGACCCAGCTCGGCACCCAGATCGTGGTCGCGTTGTTCGCCGTCGTGTTCAGCGCCGTCTTGACCACGATCATCGCGCTCGCGCTCAAGGCGACGATGGGCCTGCGCATCACGGAGGTCGAGGAGGTCAGCGGTATCGACCTCGCGGTCCACGGTGAGACCGCCTACGAGGGTCTCACCACCACGGGTCGGCCCACCCAGTCCGTCCACTCGGCGTCCTGAGCAGACGCAGCAATTCGGAGGAGAACGCCATGAAGCTGGTCACAGCAGTCATCCAGCCGCACCGGCTCGATGACGTCAAGGCCGCCCTGGAGTCCACGGGCGTGCGCGGTATGACGGTGAGCGAGGCGAGCGGCTACGGCCGGCAGCGCGGGCACACCGAGGTCTACCGGGGAGCCGAGTACACGGTCGACCTGGTGCCGAAGGTGCGGGTCGAGGTCCTCGTTGAGGACGACGACGCCGCGACGGTCACCAGCGTCGTGATCTCGGCAGCCCAGACCGGCAAGATCGGGGACGGCAAGGTCTGGACCATCCCGGTCGAGGACGTCGCCCGTGTCCGCACCGGCGAGCACGGTCCGTCCGCGCTCTAGGCGAGGCACCGGTTCCGTCGCCGCCCGCGCGGCGTGACGGAGCTGCAGACAGCGGGGGTCCCTCGTCCGTCATGGACGCGGGACCCCCGCCGTCGTGGGCGTAGGGTCTGCTCCCGCATCGCCTCGTGGCCCGGCATGGACGAAAGAGAGAGCGCTCGGATGGACGACTTCGTGCTCAACGAGGGCAACACCGCATGGATCCTCGTGTCGGCGGCACTTGTGCTGATGATGACTCCGGCCCTGGCGTTCTTCTACGGCGGAATGGTGCGCTCGAAGTCGGTCCTCAACATGATGATGATGAGCTTCTCGGCCATCGGCGTCGTGGGGATCGTGTGGGCCCTGTGGGGCTACTCGATGAGCTACGGCAGCGACCTCGGCGGCATCATCGGCAACCCGTTCGAGCTGTTCGGCATCGACAACGTGGCCGACAACGACCCGTCCAACCTGATCGCCGCGAACGGTGTGCCCACCTATGCCTGGATCGCGTTCCAGGCCACGTTCGCGATCATCACCGTCGCGCTGCTGTCGGGCGCGATCGCCGACCGGACCCGCTTCTCGGGGTGGCTCGTGCTGTGCCTCCTCTGGAGCACGCTGGTCTACTTCCCGCTGGCCCACATGGTCTGGGGCGGCGGCGCGCTCGGCGCCGACGGCCCGATCGGCCGAGCGTTGTCGACGCCGATGGACTTCGCCGGGGGAACGGTGGTCGAGGTCGGGGCCGGGGTCGGGGGACTCGTGCTCGCGATCGTGCTCGGCAAGCGACGCGGGTTCGGAGAGGACCCCATGCGACCGCACAACCTGCCGTTCGTGATGCTCGGCGCCGGGCTGCTCTGGTTCGGCTGGTTCGGGTTCAACGCCGGCTCCGCGGGCGCCGCGAACCACCAGGCCAGCGTCGCGTGGATCAACACCTGCCTCGCAGGCTGCGCGGCGATGCTCGCCTGGGTCGCGGTCGAGCGCTTCCGCGACCAGCACGCGACGTCGCTCGGCGCCGCCTCGGGCGTGGTGGCCGGGCTCGTGGCGGCCACCCCGTCCTCCGGCTTCGTGGCCCCCCTCGGCGCCATCGTGATCGGCGCCGTCGCCGGCGTCCTCGGTGCGCTCGCCGTCGCGTGGAAGTTCCGGCTGGGCTATGACGACTCGCTCGACCTTGTCGCGGTGCACCTCGTGGGCGGCTTCGTGGGGACCGTGCTCATCGGCGTGTTCGCGACCGGTCCCGACCTCCTCGAGGGGGCCCGGGCGGGGCTGCTCTACGGCGGCGGCATCACCCAGCTGATGACGCAGACGCTGCTCGCGCTCGGGGCGCTGGCGTACGCCGCGGTGGTGACGTTCGCGATCGGCTTCGGCCTGAAGTCGCTGCACGGCCTGCGGGTTCCGCTTCAGCAGGAGATAGGCGGACTCGACCTGGCCATCCACGGCGAGTCCGCCTACGAGGGGATCGCCTCCGGGCGTCTGGGGTCGTGATCGTGCAGGGATCATCGGTTGACGAGTCCGCAGGGGAGGCGACATGAAGCTCGTGGTTGCCGTCATCCAGCCCTACCGGCTGGATGACGTGAGGGAGGCGCTGACCGCGGTCGGCGTCAAGGGCATGACCGTGACCGCGGTGAGCGGCTTCGGCCGCCAGCGCGGGCACAAGGAGGTCTACCGGGGTGCCGAGTACACGGTCGACCTCGTGCCCAAGGTGCGGATCGAGATGCTCGTGGAGTCCGAGCTCGCGTCGCTGGTGACCCAGACCGTGATCGCCGCTGCGCGAACGGGGTCGATCGGTGACGGGAAGGTGTGGACCCTCGCGGTGGAGGACGTGGCCCGGGTGCGCACCGGCGAGCACGGTCACGGCGCCCTGTAGTCATGGCTACCCGACCTGAACGGGCCGACGCGCCGGATGCGGGTGCCGGCGCGGGCGCGTCCGTGGCCATTCGGGAGCTTCGGGCCGCCCGGCTCGCCCTCCCGAGAGCCATCCCGACCCGCTCATCGGAACCTGTGGCGCCGGGCGACTCCACGGAACCCGCCGCGACCACCCTGGTCGGTGCCGCCTACCGCGCGGCGCTCGCCGGCATCGTCGACGCCGCGCTGCGGGAGCTCTGGACGCAAGCCGTCGGTTCGGTGGGCCTCGAGGCCGCCGAGCACGGGGAGGTGGTCGGTGCGGCGCTCGCCGTCGTCGGGAGCCAGGGGCGCCGCGACGCCGGCCCGACGAGCGACCTCGACCTGATCCTCGTCCACGACGGCCGCACCCTCAGCCCCGAGCAGCTCTCGGACCTGGCCGACCGGCTCTGGTACCCCATCTGGGACGCGGGCCTCGACCTCGACCACTCGGTGCGCAGCCTGTCCCAGTGCCGGCAGGTCGCCTCCCAGGACCTCCCCGCCGCCGTCGGGCTCATCGACGTCCGGCGCGTGGCCGGTGATCCCGTCGTGGTGCACCGCGCTCGCTCGGCCGTCCTGCAGGACTGGCGCGCCACCGCCCGGCGGCGGCTGCCCGAGCTGCTGGCCTCCGCAACGAGCCGTGCCGAGCGTCAGGGCGAGCTCGCCTACCTCATCGAGCCGGACATCAAGCAGGCCCGCGGCGGCATCCGCGACGCCGTGCTCCTGTCCGCCCTCGCGGCGACCTGGCTCACGGACCGCCCGCACGGGCAGGTGGACGGCGCCTACCTCCACCTGCTGGACGTCCGCGACGCCCTTGCGCTCGCCACCCGCCGACACACCTTCCGGCTGGGCCAGGCCGACCAGGACGAGGTAGCCGAGCTGTGCGGCTACGCAGATCGTGATGACCTGCTCGCCAGCACCGCCCAGGCCGGGCGCGTGATCTCGGCAGCCCTCGACGCGACGGTCCGCAACGCCCGCCAGGCGCTGCGCGAGCCGTCCCTGCGCCGGGGCGTCACCATCGTGCGGGGCCGGCGCACGGCGCCGCGGCTGCGGTCGGTCGCGGAGGGCCTCGTGGAGCACGACGGCGAGCTCGTCCTCGCGTCCGGCGTGCAGCCGGCGAACGACCCGCTGCTTGCGCTGCGCGCCGGGGCCACCGCCGCCCGCACCGGGCTCGTGCTCTCGCCTGTCACGGTGCAGAGCCTCGTCGCGGCGCCGCCCCTGCCCGAGCCGTGGCCGCGGCCGGCGCTCGCGAGTCTGCTCTCGCTGCTCGGCTCCGGGCGCGCCCAGGTCCCGGTCTGGGAGGCCCTCGACCTCGCGGGCGTCGTCACCACCTGGTTCCCCGAGTGGCGCTACGTGCGCAACCGACCTCAACGCAACCCGATCCACCGGCACACGGTCGACCGGCACCTCGTCGAGACCGCGGCCGAGGCTTCGCACCTGCGCGCCGTCGACGACCGCTCGCGGCTCAGCCCGGGTGACCGCGACATCTTGGCGATCACGGCGATCTTCCACGACATCGGCAAGCGTGCCGGCGTCACCAACCACTCCGAGGAGGGCGCGCGGATCGTCCGCCCGATGCTCGACCGGATCGGCCTCCCGCCGGAGCAGTCGGCGATCGTCGTGCGCCTCATCCGGCACCATCTCGTGCTGGCCGAGCTCGCCACGACGCGCGACCAGGACGACCCGGCGACCCTGGCCGAGCTGCTCGACGCCGTCGACCACCGCCTCGACATCCTCGAGCTGCTGCGCGCGCTCACCGAGGCGGACGCCGTCGCGGCCGGCCCGAAGGCCTGGACGACGTGGCGCGCCAAGCTCATCGACGGGCTCACGGACCAGGCTCGCCGGGCCCTCGGGATACGCTGACGCCCTGACCTGAAACCCGGCTGGATGAGGTTCTCTTCGTGTTCGCCACTCTGTCCGACCGGCTCACTGCCACGTTCCGCACGCTGCGCGGCAAGGGCCGGCTCTCCGAGGCCGACATCGACGCGACTGTCGCGCAGATCCGCCGCGCGCTGCTGGACGCCGACGTCGCCGTTCCCGTCGTGCGTGAGTTCACCGCCAAGGTGCGCGAGCGGGCACTGTCGGCCGAGGTCTCGGGCGCGCTGAACCCGGGCCAGCAGGTCGTCAAGATCGTCAACGAGGAGCTCATCGAGATCCTCGGGGGCTCTGCCCGGCCGCTGCGGCTCGCCAAGACCCCGCCGACCGTGATCATGCTCGCGGGCCTCCAGGGGTCCGGCAAGACCACGCTCGCCGGCAAGCTGGGCCGTTGGCTCAAGGAGCAGGGGCACACGCCGTTGCTGGTCGCCGCGGACCTGCAGCGGCCCAACGCGGTGACCCAGCTGCAGATCGTCGGCGACCGGGCCGGGGTGCCGGTCTGGGCGCCGGAGCCGGGCAACGGCGTCGGGAACCCGGTCCTCGTCGCCTCGGCCGCCGTGCGCTACGCGCGCGCCAAGCAGTACGACGTCGTCGTCATCGACACCGCCGGGCGGCTGGGGCTCGATGCCGAGCTCATGAAGCAGGCCGCGGACATCCGCGACGTGACCAACCCCCACGAGACGCTCTTCGTCCTCGACGCGATGATCGGCCAGGACGCGGTGACGACCGCGCAGGCGTTCGCGGACGGCGTCGGCTTCACCGGCGTCGTCCTGACCAAGCTCGACGGTGACGCCCGCGGCGGTGCCGCGCTCTCGGTAGCCAAGGTCACGGGAGTGCCCGTGATGTTCGCCTCGACGGGTGAGCAGCTGACCGACTTCGAACGCTTCCACCCCGACCGGATGGCCTCGCGCATCCTCGACATGGGCGACATCCTCACCCTGATCGAGCAGGCCGAGAAGACCTTCGACGCCGCCCAGGCCGAGGAGATGGCCAACAAGATCGCCGGCGACGGCGACTTCACGCTCCAGGACTTCCTCACCCAGATGCAGAGCCTGAAGCAGATGGGCTCGATGAAGAAGCTGCTCGGGATGCTGCCGGGCATGGGGCAGATGCGCGAGCAGCTCGAGAACTTCGACGAGCGCGAGATCGACCGCATCGAGGCGATCATCCGGTCGATGACGCCGGGGGAGCGGGCCAACCCCAGGATCCTGAACGGCTCGCGCAAGAGCCGTATCGCGAAGGGCTCCGGCACCACCTCCACCGACGTCAACCAGCTTCTTGAGCGGTTCGAGCAGGCCAAGACGATGATGAAGTCGATGGCGCGCGGTGGCATGGGCTCCGGACCCGGTGGCATGGGTGCCCTGCCCGGCTCCGGCAAGAAGGCGCGCGGCCGCACCGCCCCGCCGCCCCAGGTGCGCAAGAGCAAGTCCGGCAACCCGGCCAAGCGCGCGTCGGAGGAGGCGGCGGCCCGCCAGCGGGCGACCGAGGCGGCGAAGGCCTCGGCCGGCGCGGCCTTCGGCCTCGGCCGAGGCGACGCGCCGGTCTCTCCGGAGGACCTCAACCTGCCCGGTGGCCTCGAGAAGTACTTCGGTCGCTGAGGGCGGTAGCGCCCCCTGCGGGCCGCGTGCGCGCCCGTCGCCACGATCTGGCAGAATGCACCGCTGTACTCGGCGTGCCCGGCCCCTCTCTCCGCGCGCAGCCGTGTCCCGGGACAACCGCCCCCGACCCCACGCGGGCCCGCGCACGTCCCAGCCCACACGAACCAGGAGTGACCACCACAGTGGCCGTCAAGATCCGTCTGAAGCGTCTCGGCAAGATCCGCGCCCCGTACTACCGCGTCATCGTCGCGGACTCGCGCACCAAGCGGGACGGCCGCGCGATCGAGGAGATCGGCAAGTACCACCCCACCGAGGAGCCCTCGCTCATCCAGATCGACTCCGAGCGGGCCCAGTACTGGCTCGGAGTCGGCGCTCAGCCCAGCGAGCAGGTGCTGGCGCTGCTCAAGATCACCGGCGACTGGCAGAAGTTCAAGGGCCTCCCGGGCGCGGAGGGCACGCTGCGCGTGTCCGAGCGCACCGCCGACGCTCGCGCCGCCGTGCAGGCAGCAGACGACGAGGCAGAGCGCCGCAAGGCCGCCACCGCGCAGGCCAAGGCGGACGCGGTGGCTGCTGCGGCCGCCGCCGCCGCCGCCGCGAAGGCGAAGGCCGACGCGGACGCTGCCGCGGCTGAGGGTGCCGAGTCCGCCGAGGAGACGGCTGACGCCGCCACCGAGGAGGAGTGATGCTCGCGGACGCTCTCGAGCACC
>JAHECE010000093.1 GCA_024641895.1 Actinomycetales bacterium | reverse complement strand
GTCGACCCGTTAGGGGCGGTGCTCGACGAGGCGGGCGACGAGGCGGCGCTGATCATCGCCGATCTGGACCCCGCCCGCGTCGCTGAGGTACGCGCCCGCGTCCCGGTCCTCGACCACCGGCGCTACGACGTCGTGCCGCGTTCCTAGCCGTTCCGGCGGCGTCGGGCGCCGTTGTCCTCGTCCTCGGACTCGATGCTGCGGTGGTCGGCCGTCATCGTGGCCAGCAGCTTGGCCCGCTCGGCCGCGACGTCGAAGTCCGCCGCCGGCCACGCGAGGTCCATCTCCCGCAGGGTCCGGGTAAGAAGTTCGGCGACTGCGAGCCGGACGTACCACTTGTGGTCCGCAGGAATGACGTACCAGGGTGCGACATCTGTCGAGGTGCGGTCGAAGACGGCTTGGTACGCCTCCTGGTAGTCGTCCCACCTCAGGCGCGTGGGCAGGTCCCCGGGGCTGTACTTCCAGTGCTTCTCAGGGCGGTCGAGGCGTTCGAGGAGCCGGGCGCCCTGTTCCTCGTGGGAGACCATGAGCGCGCACTTGATGATCCGTGTGCCGCTCGCGGCCACCTCGGCCTCGAAGGCGTTGATCTCCGCGTACCGCGCCTGCCAGGTCGCCTCGGGCACAAGGCCTTCGACCCGGACCACGAGGACGTCCTCGTAGTGCGAGCGGTCGAAGACGCCGATCCGGCCGCCCGGGGGCAGTGCGTTGCGGATGCGCCAGAGGTAGTGGTGGGCGAGCTCCTCCTCGGTCGGTCGCCCGAAGGACCGCAGCGCCACGCCCTGGGGGTCGACCAGGCCGATCACGTGCCGCGCGATCCCGCCCTTGCCGGCGGTGTCGAGCCCTTGCAGCACGAGCAGCACGCGGCGGTGCCCGTTCGTGCGGCCGTGTGCGTAGAGCCGCTCCTGCAGCCCCGACATCTCCTCGCCGAGGTCTTCGAGCCGATCGGCGGCCCGGTTCTTGCCTTCGTCCCAGCCCGGGGTCGAGGCGCGGTCGAGGTCCTCGAGTCGAAAGCCGGAGCGCGCGCGCAGCATGTCCCATGGCGCGCGGTCCCAGGGGCCTGGTGCGGACTTCGACGACATCGGGGTCCTCCGGGTCGCGGCGTGGTGATGCTGCCGACCCTAGTGCCGTGGCTCAGCCGACGCCGTAGGCCGCGATGCTCACCGCGATGTAGTGGCAGACGTAGCCGATCACCGTGAGCACGTGGAAGACCTCGTGGAAGCCGAAGTAGCGGGGGCTGGGGTTGGGCTTCTTGATCCCGTAGACCACGGCGCCCAGCATGTAGGCCAGGCCGCCGGCGACGACGAGCCAGACGATCACCGGTCCGCCGGTCCTCCAGAACTGGGGCAGGAAACCGATCGAGACCATGCCGAGGATCACGTAGAGCGGGACGTAGAACCAGCGTGGCGCGCTCAGCCAGAAGACCCTGGCGAACATGCCGCCGAGCGCGGCGACCCAGATCGCGAGCAGTAGCCAGCGTGCCGTCCCGGAGGGCAGGAGGAGCACGGCCAGGGGCGTGTAGGTCCCCGCGATGACCAGCAGGATGTTGGAGTGGTCGAGCCGCCGCAGCGCCGCTGTGGTCCGGACCGACCACGTGCCGCGGTGGTACACGGCGCTCGCGGAGAAGAGGAGAACGGTCGAGAACGCGAAGACCGCGGTGCTCGCGCGTGCGGCCGTCGTCGGGGACAGGGCGACGAGGACGATCCCGGCGACGAGCGCGACGGGGGCGGTGCCTGCGTGGATCCAGCCCCGGAGCATCGGCTTGACCTTGGTCGCCGCCGCCGAGAGGGGTCCCGCGCCCGGCTGCCGCGAGGGGTCGGGGTGCGGGTGCTGCGCCGCGGGGCTCGGGCTTTCGACGTTGTCCATCAGAGGCCATCATCCGCCCTGGCGGGGCGGGCCGAGGGGCCTTCCGGCCCACTCGCGCGAGAGTTGCCGTGCGTCCCGCCCGGGCGCGGTCCGCCGGGGGTAGGTTGGCCCCCGTCCTTCAGCGTCGGGAGTTGAGTCACACCATGCGCCCGCCAGCCGTGCTCTACGGGGTGTACGAGCGACGCCTGGCGGCGGCGCTCGCCAAGGCCCCGGTGCCGCAGCACATCGGGGTGATCCTCGACGGCAACCGGCGCTGGGCGCGGGCTCTCGGCTCCGCTCCTGCCGCAGGGCACCGCCGCGGCGCGGACAAGGTGGCGGATCTGCTTGGCTGGTCCGAGGACGTCGGCGTGCGGATCGTCACGCTCTGGATGTTCTCCACCGACAACCTGAACCGAGATCCGGCCGAGGTGGTCGAGCTCCTCGGGATCATCGCGGACGCCGTCGACTCTCTCGCGGCAACCGGGCGCTGGCGGATCCGGGTCGTCGGCGCACTCGACCTCCTGCCCGAGGAGGTCGCCGGGCGGCTGCGCCGGGCCGAGGAACGTTCCGCCGGGGTACAGGGCCTGCATGTCAACGTGGCGGTCGGCTACGGCGGGCGGCACGAGATCGCCGACGCCGTCCGCGGCCTCCTCAAGGAGCACGCCGAGGCCGGTACGAGCATCGAGGAGCTCGCGCAGATCCTCACCGTGGAGCACATCGCCGAGCACCTCTACACGAAGGGCCAGCCGGACCCGGACCTCGTCATCCGGACCTCCGGCGAGCAACGGCTCGGCGGCTTCCTGCTCTGGCAGAGCGTGCACAGCGAGTTCTACTTCTGCGAGGCGTTCTGGCCGGACTTCCGACGGGTGGACTTCCTGCGGGCGCTGCGCTCGTACGCCGAGCGAGAGCGCCGGCTGGGCCGCTAGGAGGTCACGGTCCCGCCGGGGGAGCCGCACCGTCCGCTGGCGTGTCGGACTGGGCTCATCAGGGCCCTGGCCTTAGCGTTTTCCCTGACGGACGGCACGACCGCCGTCCTCCGGGAGGCCAGCCGATGGAGCATCTTCGCTCCGGGGAGGTGGCTTCGACCGGCCGCCTCGCGCCGGTCGACCGCCACCGCCTTGCGCCGCACCGGCCGCGCCAGCGGCCTGGAGAGCGGCGGCCGTCGGCGCGCTAGCGCCGGAAGGAGCGCCCGTGAGCATCTCCGTCGAGCAGTCAACGAGGACCGTTCAGGACGACGCTGTGGAGGGCGCCACGCGCCTGACCTACGTGCTCGACACCTCGGTGCTCCTGTCAGATCCGCGGGCGGTGTTCCGGTTCGCGGAGCACGACGTCGTGCTCCCCGTCGTCGTCCTCACCGAGCTCGAGGGCAAGCGTCACCACGCCGAGCTCGGCTACTTCGCGCGCAGCGCCCTGCGGATCCTCGACGACCTGCGGATCGCGAGCGGTCGCCTCGACAGCCCGGTGCGGATCGGGGACCTCGGTGGGACGCTGCGCGTCGAGCTCAACCACTCCGACCCCGAGGTCCTGCCGAGCGGTCTCCGACTGGCCGGGAACGACACCCGGATCCTGTCGGTCGCGGCCAACCTCGCAGCCGAGGGCAAGACCGTCACCGTGGTCTCCAAGGACCTGCCGATGCGGCTCAAGGCGTCTGCGGTCGGCCTGCACGCCGAGGAGTACCGGGCCCAGATGGTCGTCGACTCGGGCTGGACCGGCCTGTCCGAGCACACGATCTCCCCGGACGAGATGGCGCGGCTCTGGGAGCACGAGCGTGTGGAGCTCGCCGACCTCGACGTCTGTGCCGAGCTGCGTGACCTTCCGTGCCACACGGGCCTCGTGCTTCACTCGGCACGCGGCTCGGCCCTGGGACGGATCACCCCGGACAAGCAGGTCGCCCTGGTCCGCGGGGACCGCGAGGTGTTCGGCGTGCACGGCCGTAGCGCGGAGCAGCGGATCGGTATCGACCTGCTGCTCGACCGCTCCATCGGGATCGTCTCTCTCGGGGGCCGGGCGGGCACCGGCAAGTCGGCCCTGGCGCTGTGCGCCGGGCTGGAGGCGGTGCTCGAGCGGCACGAGCACCGCAAGGTCGTGGTGTTCCGGCCGATCTACGCCGTGGGCGGCCAGGACCTCGGTTATCTGCCCGGCAGCGAGTCCGAGAAGATGAACCCGTGGGCCCAGGCCGTCTTCGACACCCTGGGAGCGCTCGTGGCCAGGGAGGTCGTCGAGGAGGTCATGGCGCGGGGGCTGCTCGAGGTCCTTCCCCTCACCCACATCCGGGGTCGCTCCTTGCACGACTCCTTCGTCATCGTCGACGAGGCCCAGTCGCTCGAGCGCAACGTCCTGCTCACGGTGCTGTCCCGGATCGGCCAGAACTCACGGGTGGTGCTGACTCACGACGTGGCGCAGCGTGACAACCTGCGCGTCGGTCGCCACGACGGCGTCGCCGCCGTGATCGAGGCGCTCAAGGGCCACCCGCTCTTCGCGCACATGACGCTCACGCGGTCGGAGCGTTCGCCGGTCGCTGCGCTGGTCACGGACCTTCTCGAGGGAATCGAGGGCTGAGTCGCGCTTACCCGGACGCCCGGGGCGCTCCGGTGAGAATGCCCCGGGCGTCGCACTCGGCAGAACGAGCCACGAGTGTCAGATGGTCCCGACCGTCTCGACGATCTTGACCCGGCCCTCGTCGAGCTCGTACTCGGCCCCGACGATGGCGCACCGACCGGCCTCGATCGCGCCCGCGAGGGTCGCGGAGATGCCGTGGAGCATCTGCACGGTGTTGCGCACGTGCTGGGTCAGCAGCACCTGCTGGCCCGCGCTCGGTGGCCTGGCCGCGTCGTCCGCAGGGTGCACCACGATGCTCGGGATGACGCGCTCGACGACGGCACGGACGAAGCCGGTGGGCATCACGCCGGTGACGAGGGCCTGGTTCGTCGCCTCGACGGCCCCGCACTTGTCGTGCCCGAGGACGACCACGAGCGCCGCGCCCAGGACGTCGACGCCGTACTCGATCGAGCCCAGCACGGTGGAGTCCGCGACGTGGCCGGCGGTCCGGACGACGAAGATGTCTCCGAGGCCCTGGTCGAAGATGATCTCGGCGGCGACCCGGGAGTCCGAGCAGCCGAAGATCACCGCGAACGGGTACTGCGCGGCCGAGACCTTGGCGCGGCGGGCCGCGTCCTGGGACGGGTGCGCCATCTCGCCCCTGACGAAGCGCGCGTTGCCCTCGCTGAGCTGAGCCCAGGCTTCGCCCGGGCTCATGCCTCTGGACGGTCGAGTCATGGTCTCAGCCCTCGAGCTCGGCGCGGGTCGGCGGGTTGGCGCCGGAGCGGGAGACGGTGATCGCGGCGATCTGGATGGCCTGGCGGAGCACGGCGTCGATGGTCTCGGTGCTGATGGCCCTGAGCGCTGCACGCTTGTCGCCGCCGAGCAGCCCGGCGCGACCGAGGCCGTCGATGACGCCGCCCATGAAGGAGTCGCCCGCGCCGACGGTGTCCGCCACCTGCACGCGCGGTGCCGGGATATGGGTCTCGTGGCCGTCTCTCGTCACGGCGAACGCCCCGTCGCCGCCGAGGGTGACGATGACGAGGGAGGGGCCGCGGGCCGCCCAGGCGCGGGCCACGTCGCGGGGGTCGACGCCGGGCTCGAGCCAGGCGAGGTCTTCGTCGCTGACCTTCACGACGTCCGAGATGTCGATGATCGCCTCCACGATCGGTTTCGTGTGCTCGGCCGTACCCATGAGCACGGGGCGCAGGTTGGGGTCGTAGGTGACGGTCGCCTGGTGCCGCGCGGAGCGCACGAGCTCGAGGACCTGGCTGCCGCCCGGCTGCAGGACCGCTGCGATCGACCCGGTGTGCACGCACCGCACGTCGGGCGCCACCGTGATCTGGGGCAGCCGCCACTCGAGGTCGAACTCGTAGCTGGCCACGCCCTCGGCGTCGATCTGCGCGCGCGCGGTCGAGGTGCGCGCGGCGGTGTTGGAGCCGGGCGCGAGCTTGACCCCGGACTCGGTGAGGTGCTCGAGCACAGAGGCGCCGCGCTCGTCGTCCCCGAACCAGGTCAGCAGCTCGACGTCGTCGTCGAGGCGGGCCAGGCCGATCGCCACGTTCGCCGGACTGCCGCCGGGGAACTCCCGGGGTTCCTGGCCCGGTCGCTCGACGATGTCGACAAGAGCCTCGCCGATGATCAGGAACTCGCTCATCTCTCCACGTCCTCCGCGCTGTCCGGGCCCGCGAGCGAGTCGATGCCCGCGGGTGTACTGCTGCCATCGGTCTCGTTCCTCGCTGCTGCGAGTCGTTCCCGCGCGCCGTCGAGCCATTGCTGGCAGCGGGCCGCGAGTGCCTCGCCGCGCTCCCAGAGCGTCAGCGACTCCTCGAGCGGCACGTTTCCGGCCTCGAGTGCTCTGACGACACCCACCAGCTCGTCACGAGCCTCTTCGTAGCTCAGTGACGCGACGTCGCGGAGGGGCACGGGGAGAGTCAATCAGACTCGGCGGCGGCCGGTGGGGCCGACCGGACGCCGGGTGGCAGGGCTTCGAGCGCGACATCCTCCACGCGCAGGCCCAGTCGTCCGTGGGCGAGGATCGCCTCGAGGTGGTCTTTGGCCGATGTGTCGGCGGCTGACCGCACGACGATGCCGTCCCGCGTCCGCAGCACGGCGTAGCCGCGTTCGAGCGTGGCGGCGGGAGAAAGTGCCCTGACCTGGGCTGCAAGTGCCTCGATGCCGACGTGGGCGGCGTCGAGGCGGGTGGCGAAGGCCCGTCGGGCGGCGTCGCGGTCCGCCGCGAGGCGCTCCTCGCGCAGCACCAGCATCTGGTCCGGCCGGGCCAGGACCGGGCGCGAGAGCAGCGCCGCCAGTCGTTGCTGCTCGGCGTCCACGTAGGCTGCGACGGCGGCGCGCATCCGGCGGCGGGCCTGGTCCAGGCCGGTCGACTCGGCGGCGACGTCCGGGACGACCCGCTTGCCCGCGTCGGTCGGTGTCGAGGCCCGGACGTCGGCGACGAGGTCGAAGATCGGGGTGTCCGTCTCGTGGCCGATCGCCGAGACGATCGGCGTCAGGCAGGCGGCTGCCACCCGGATGAGGGCCTCGTTGCTGAACGGCAGCAGGTCCTCGACGGACCCGCCGCCCCGGGCCACGACGATCACCTCCACCCTAGGGTCGGCGTCGAGCTCGGTGAGGGCCTTGCTGACCTGGGCAACGGCAGCCTGGCCCTGCACGGCTACCTCACGGATCTCGAAGGCGACTGCGGGCCAGCGGGCCCGGGCGTTGACCACGACGTCGTGCTCGGCCTTGGATCCGCGGCCGCAGACCAGGCCGACGACGCCGGGCAGGAAGGGTAGCGGGACCTTGCGGCCCGGCTCGAAGAGTCCCTCGGCGGCAAGGACCCGCTTGAGGTGCTCGATCCGGGCGAGGAGCTCGCCGACCCCGACCGGGCGGACGGCGTCGGCCTGCAGCTGGAGAGAGCCACGTTTGGGCCAGAAGGACGGCTTCGCGTGGACGACGACGTGGGCGCCGTCTCCGACGGGCGTCTCGAGCGCCGCGAGCACGCGGCCGGGCACGCTCACGGACAGGGACATGTCGGCGTCCGTGTCTCGCAGTGTGAGGAACGAGATGCCCGCGCGGCGGTTGAGCTCGACGACTTGCCCTTCGACCCAGACGGGCGACATCTTGTCGATGTACTGCGCGATCTTGGCGCTGAGCACACGAACGGGCCAAGGACGCTCGGCGGTCGTGTCGAGCGCGCGTGCAGGCAGTTCGCGCGGGGCGTCGTTCATCGCGGCCATCCTGCCCCACTCGGATGGCCCGCCCGGGGAGCCCCGTACGATTGGCGGGTGAACGAGGCCCCCAAGAAGATCCTGCTCGCCGCCCCGCGCGGGTACTGCGCGGGTGTCGACCGCGCGGTCGAAGCCGTGGAGCTGGCGCTCGAGCACTACGGCGCACCGGTCTACGTCCGCAAGGAGATCGTCCACAACAAGTTCGTCGTCGAGACGCTGACGGCGCGCGGTGCGATCTTCGTCGCCGAGACCGACGAGGTCCCGGTCGGCCAACGGGTGATCTTCTCTGCGCACGGAGTCTCGCCGCTCGTGCACGCCCAGGCTGCTGAGCGTTCGCTGGAGACCATCGACGCCACGTGCCCGCTCGTGACGAAGGTGCACAAAGAGGCTGTCCGTTTCGCCTCCGACGACTACGACATCCTGCTCATCGGTCACCACGGGCACGAGGAGGTCGAGGGCACCGCCGGGGAGGCGCCGGAGCGGATCCAGCTCGTCGACGGCGTCGATGCTGTGAGCCAGGTCGTGGTGAGGGATCCGAGCAAGCTGGTCTGGCTGTCCCAGACCACGCTGTCCGTGGACGAGACGATGGAGACCGTCCGGCTCCTGCGCGAGCGCTTCCCCCACCTGCAGGACCCGCCCAGCGACGACATCTGTTACGCCACGCAGAACCGGCAGGTCGCGGTCAAGAAGCTGGCGCCGGAAGCGGACGTGGTGATCGTCGTCGGTTCCGCCAACTCCTCGAACTCCGTGCGCCTCGTCGAGGTCGCCCTCGAGGCCGGCGCGCGTGCCGCCCACCGGGTCGACCGGGCGTCGGAGCTGGTGTCCGAGTGGTTCGACGGCGCCCGGACCGTCGGACTCACGTCGGGCGCGTCAGTGCCCGAGATCCTCGTCCGTGACGTGATCGAGGCCCTCGGCCGGCTCGGATACCTCGACGTCGAGGAGATCCGGACGGTGAGGGAGGACCTCCTGTTCTCCCTGCCGCGCGAGCTCCGTGCCGACCTCAAGGCCGCCAACGGTGGAATGCCGGTCTCCAGGCACAGCCGCGTGCGCCCCGACGGCCGCCCGTCGCTCGTCGAGAACTCGTCACTGGGCCGCTGACCGGGAGGGTCGGTCAACCCGCTCGCGCGACCGACTCGTCGCCCGACGCCTCGCCCTGCGCCCCGGGCAGGGCTGAGTGCCGCAGCTCGCGCTCGACGAGAGATTGCAGGTCGATCGACCCGGCCAGCTCCGCAGTCGGCCCGAGTTCGGCGTCCTCCAGCAGCTCGGGCGCGCTGAGCCGGTCGATCTGAGTCGTGACCGGCGCAGGGCTCTCGATCTCGGCTTCCACCACTTCAAGGTCCGCGAAGCGCCGCGCGCTGACGAGGACGCGCGTCTCGAGCGAGGCGACCGTCCGGTTGTAAGCGTTCGCTGCACCGTCGATCTGGCGGCCGAGCTTGGTCAGGTGACCGCCCATGGTCGCGAGCCTGGCGTGGAGCTCCTTGCCGAGGGTGAGCACCCGCTGCGCGTTCTCGGCGAGCGCCTCCTGTCGCCACGCGTAGGCGACGGTGCGCAGCAGGGCGACCAGCGTCATGGGCGTCGCGAGGATGACGTTCTTGGCGAACGCGTGCTCGAGGAGCGCCGGGTCTTGTTCCAGGGCCGCCGACAGGAACGGCTCGGCCGGGACGAACATCACCACGAACTCGGGAGTGGGCGAGAACTGCTCCCAGTACCTCTTCGAGCCGAGAGAGTCGATGTGCGCGCGGAAGTGCCGCGCGTGCGCTGCCAGCCGGGCGGCTCGGACAGCCGGCTCGGTCGCCTGCTGGGCCTCGAGGTAGCCGAGGAAGGCGACCTTCGCGTCGACGACGACGTTCTTTCCCCCGGCCAGGCGCACGACGAGGTCGGGGCGCTGGGCGCCGTCGTCGGTGCGCACGTGGTCCTGCTCGACGAAGTCGACGTGCCGCAGCATCCCGGCGGATTCGACGACCCGTCGCAGCTGCAGCTCACCCCAGGCCCCGCGCACCTGCGATGACCGCAGCGCCGTGACGAGGTCGCCCGTCTGCGCCCGGAGCTGCTCGGAGGACTCCCGCATCCCGCGAAGCTGTTCCTCCAGGGCTGCAGCGGAGGTCAGCCGGGCCCGCTCCGCCGTCGTGAGCTCCTGCTGGATCCGGCCGATCGTGGCGGTCAGCGGCTCGACCATCGCGGCCACCGCTGCCTCCCGTTGGGCCAGGCCCGCCTGGCCCGCGACCTGTGCGGTGCGCAGGCGCTGCTCGGCGAGGCCGAGGAACTGGGCGTTGTTCGCGGCGAGGGCCTCGGCGGCCAGGGCCCGGAACTGGGCGCTCATCCGGTCCTGGGCGGCCTCGAGCGCGAGAACGCGGTCCGAGTGCGCCGACTGCGCGGCCTCGAGCTCGGCGCGGGCCCGGGCCGAGCGCACCTCGGCGGTTCGCACGGACACCGAGGCCCGTGCGGTGGCGAGGAGCCAACCGAGCGAGGCGCCCACGGCGAGCGCGAGGAGCGCGGTCAGGACGGTGGCGGCGATGTTGCTCATGGGGGAAGCCTGGCACCGGGCACCGACATCGCTGCGGCGCGGGCCTAGACTGACGCCCCGTGTCTC
>JAHECE010000092.1:4939-10210 GCA_024641895.1 Actinomycetales bacterium | reverse complement strand
CGACGATCGCCGCAGCGACCACCAGCCGGACCAGGCTCATGCCCGGATCGTACCGGGGCGGCGCCGAGCGCTTCCGTCAGGGCCGCCCGCCCTCGTCGGACTCCTCGGCGTCGCTCGTCTCAGCGTCGCTCGTCTCAGCGACGTCGACGTCAGCGTCGTCGGGCAGGAGCGCCCGCTGCTCGGCCCGATACGCCGAGACCGCCTGGCCGATGGTGGGGTAGAAGTGCTCGGGGTCGAAGCGCCCCCGTAGCCCGTACCGCACGATGCGATCCTTGATCGGCCCCTTCATCTCGGCGAAGACGAGGTCGACGCCGCGGGCGCGGAGCCAGTCGTCGAGCCGCGTCAGGTCGTCGATCACCGTGGTGTCCAGGCCCGTGATGGGCTCGGACGCGACGACCACCCGGTCGACGGGTTCGGGCGCCGTCTCGACGAGCGACCTGACGAAGTCCGCGAAGATCCCGCCGTTGGCGAAGAAGAGCGGGGCGTCGAACCGGGCGATGACCAGGCCCGGGATGCGCCTGCCCTCCGGGTGACGGTCGATGTCGTGGTATCCCTTGATCCCGTCGACGCGGACCAGCTCCGCGCGGTACGGGCGCCAGGCGTGGGTGACGAAGGTCAGGAGCGACAGGCCCAGCGCGATGACGATCCCCTCGAGCGGGCCGATCAGGGTCACCCCGAGGAAGGCCGAGGCGGCGAGCAGCGTCTCGGTGCGACTCATCCGCGCCAGCTGCGCGAGGGCCGGGACGTCGATGAGGGACGAGGCCGCCACGATGACGACGGCGGCGAGGGCGGCCGTGGGCAGGTACGCCGTCGCGCCCCTGGCGAACAGGAGGAACGCGAGGACGCCCAGCGCGCCCACGACGCCCGTGAGCTGGGTGCGCGCGCCGGCCTGCTCCGCCACGGGGGTCCGGGACGAGCTGCCCGAGACGGGGAACCCGCCGAAGAGCCCGGCCGCGACGTTGACGATCCCCATGGCCGCCATCTCCTGGCTCCCGTCGACCGTCTCGCCGCGGCGGGCCGCGAAGCTGCGGGACAGGACGCCGGTGTCCGCGAAGGTGATGAGCGCGATTCCGAGCGCCGGCCCGATGAGCGGTCCGACGTCGGCCCAGGTCAGGCCGCCGAGGGCTGGGGCAGGTAGTCCGGCGGGCAGCGCACCGACCACCGCGACGTCGTCGGAGAGCCCGAAGGCCGCCGTGATCACCATCGCCGCGGCGACGGCGGCGAGGACCCCGGGGATCGACGAGTGCGCGAGGCGCAGGCCGATCATGAGGCCGAGCGTGACGGCGGTGATGGCGAGGGTCGTGGGCTGGACCGCACCAGCGGCCACCTGGGACGCGATCTCGCCGATCCGGTCGAGGATCGGGCCGGAGTCCCCGGCGAAGCCGAGGGTCGTGGGCACCTGGCTCAGCATGACGACGACGGCGATGCCGTTCAGGTAGCCGAGCCGGATCGGCTTGCTCAGGAGGTCGGTGACGAAGCCGAGCCGGAGCACGCCGCCGAGCACGAGCGCCAGTCCCATGAAGATCGCGAGCAGTCCGGCCAGCGCCACCGCCCGCGCCGGGTCCCCGGCCGCGAGGACGACCACGGACGCCGCGATCACGGGCGCGAGGGCCGAGTCCGGGCCCAGCACGAGGATGCGGGACGGGCCGACGAGGGCGTAGGCGAGGAGAGGGACGATCGTCGCGTACAGACCGGTCACGGCAGGCAGCCCCGACGCGCGGGCGTAGCCCATGCCGGCCGGCAGGAGGAAGGCGGCGAGCGCCACCCCGGCCACGACATCCTTGCGGAGCCAGGCGCGCTCGTACGACCTGGCCACGGCCAGGCCGGGCAGCCAGCGCGCCGCCGCGGAGGTCATGCTCGAACTTATCGCGGCCGGTAGCCGGGCCTGTGGGGAACTTCCGTGATGCGAAGCGTGCTGGACGTTTCCCGCAAGCGGAGCCGGCGCGGGCGGTGGCGGGTCAGCCCCGGAGGTCGGCGAGCGCCTCGGCGTCGACCTCCATGAGGTCCACGCCCACCTTGAGCGAGGATCCGCTGCCCTCGGTGAAGACGATGCCGCGCAGCGGCGACACGTCGCGGTAGTCGCGGCCCCACCCGAGCAGGACGTACCGGTTGTCCACGAACTGGTCGTTCGTCGGGTCGGTCTGGACCCAGCCGCCGTGCGGCACCCAGACGGAGGCCCACGCGTGCGAGGCGTCGACCCCGCGCAGCTTCGGCTCCCCGGCCGGTGGGTGCGTCTCGATGTAGCCCGAGACGTAGCGTGCGGCCAGCCCCATGGTGCGCGCGCAGGCGATCAGGACGTGCGCGAAGTCCTGGCAGACCCCAACGCGACGCTCGAAGACCTCCTCGAGGCCCGTCTTCACGGTCGTCGAACCGGATCGGTAGGTGAAGTCGGAGTAGATGCTCTCGGTCAGGTCGCGGATCACGTGCCCGATGGGACGGCCCGGACGGAAGATCGGGTCTGCATACGCACGCGCTGCATCGTGCAGCCCGACCAGCTGTGACGGGAGCGCGCCGTCGGTGACCGCGACGACGGCGGCCGCGTGGTCGCTGTGCAGGGAGTCGCCGGTACTGCGGAGCGCCCGCGTGGTGGCCGCGACCTGCTCCCACGGCACCGGCGGGATCCGGTCCACGTGAGGGATCCGCCGGTTGACCGTGAGCGCGGACTCCGCGACGACCTCGAGCACGCTGTGGTGGTCGGTCACGGCGAAGTAGCTGGAACGGTTGCCGTTGAAGTCGCGGTGCTCGGCGATCTCCGAGGCGACGGGATCGGTGCGCAGCTCGCTCCAGTGACAGGTCTGCCCGCCCACGGTCCGGGGCAGCAGCAGGGCGCGGCCGTACGACTGCGTCACGGGCTCGGGGTAGGTGTAGGTCGTCCGATGGACCAGGTGGTAGTGGCGGGCGCGGGCCTGTGGCTGGGTCATCAGGAGCCCCAGATCCCCGAGTCGAGCCACTGGCTGGGCACCGGGTGGACGAAGTGGACCCGGGTGATCTCCTCGTCGAGCTCGCGCAGCCGCCAGCCGAGCGAGTCGAGCAGCTCCACCAGGCGACGGCGCAGGCCGTGGTCGTCCGCCGCCGCGATGACCGCCGTGTCCAGCTCGGAGAGGAGGTCGCGCATGTCGTCGATCAGTCGGTCGCGGGCGGACGTTCGGCCGGCAGCGGGGACCTCTTCGAGGTCCGCCCGCAGCCGGTCGAACTGGAAGACGAGCGAGCGCGGGTTGCGGGCGTCGATGAGCAGCAGGTCGATCACCGTTTGCACGTTGGCACGTGCCTGGTAGCGGCGTCGGTAGGTGATGATGCTCTCGTTCGCGATCAGCACCGACTCGAGCACGAGTGAGTCGATGGCGGCGCTGCGCTGGTGGGTGAGGGTCGCCGCCAGGGTGTCGACCAGGAACTGGGCCCGTTCCAAGCGGTGGCCGACGTCCATGAGGTACCACCCGACGTCGCGGACCATGGACTCGGCGGCCATCCCCTGCAGGGACAGCAGGCTCTCCAGCAGGCGGGCGAGCGTCTGCCGGTCCGGGACCGCCTCGCTTCCCGACCTGGCGTGCAGTGCGCGTTCGCGGCCGAGTGCCCGTTCGATCGCCGAGATCGACGGCCACGTGTCCGAGCTGAGCTGGTCACGGACCGCAGTCGCCACCCCGATCATGCGCTGGATCGCGAAGGCGACCGTCCCGGTCCGGGATGTGTCGCACAGAAGGTCTGCGAGTGCGCCCGGCGCGGTGACGTCGGCCAGGGCTGCCTTGACCACGTCGAGCGCCTGGCCGCCGGTGGTCCCGCCCGAGCTGTGGAAGTCGTCCCAGCGGTCGCCGACGGCGCGGAGCAGCCGGATGGTCGCCTCGGCGCGTTCGGCGTACCTGCCGAACCAGTACATGTCCTCGGCGACTCGGGGCGAGATGCTCGCGGTGATGCTCGTCGGCGCGGGGCCCTCCTGCACCCACGGGTCGAGGAGGGCGTAGGGCTCCGAGGAGAGCACCCAGACATCCTTGGCGACGGCGTTCGCGGAGCTCGAGACGAGCCCGGCGTCCGACTGCGTCGCGGAGCGGGCCAGGGCCCCGGACATCACCTGGTAGCCGTCCGGCCGCGCGACCGCGTAGGTCCGCAGGACCGTCGCTCGCGCCTCGAGGCCCGTACGGGCCACGGTGGGCGCCGTCGACGCCTCGATCGGCTCCTGGCCCACCCAGGCGTGCGGCTCGGCCGAGATGCGGGCCGCGAGGTCCGCTCGCTCGGTGGCGGTGAGCGTCCAGCCGAGGATGGACCGCCCGCTGCGGGAGCGCGCGGTCGGCTTGATGACCAGGCGCTCGAGGTTGGCCATGACGTGGCTGCACATCGACCGCTCGCCGCACCAGTACGTGACCGCCGAGCTGAGGATGAGCTCCTGCCCGCGCAGCTCGCGGCAGATGCGGGGCAGGAAGGTCAGGAGGGCGGAGTTCTCGAGAACACCGCTGCCGAACGTGTTGACGACGGAGACTCCGCCCTGGCGTGCCGTGTGCAGCAGCCCGGGGACGCCCAGTTGGGAGTCGCCTCGCAGGTCCAGCGGGTCGCAGTACTCGGCGTCGACCCGCCGCAGCAGCACGTCGACCGGTTCGAGCTTGTCCATCGAGCGCATCCAGAGCCGCCCGGAGTCCACGACCAGGTCACCGCCCTCCACGAGGGGGAAACCGAGCATCGCCGACAGGTACGCCTGGTCGAAGGCGGTCTCCGAGTGAGGTCCGGGGGTCAGGAGCGCGATGCGCGGGGAGTCACCTGCGGAGGGCGGGGCTGCGTCGACGAGGGCCAGCCGCATGGCGTGGAAGAAGGGCCCGATGCGGTGGATCCGTGCCTTGCGGTAGAGGCCTGCGAGCACCTCGGCGAGGACGCGACGGTCCTCCATCGCGTAGCCCATGCCGGACGGCGCCTGAGTCCGGTCCGCGATCACCTGCCACGAGCCGTCGGCGTTGCGCGCGACGTCGGCCGCGGCCAGGAAGAGCTGGTGGGCGCCGGGAAGCGTGACGCCGTCGGCTGCGCGCAGGAAGCCGGGGTGACCCAGGATCACCTCGGGCGGCAGCGTCCCGGAGGTGAGGAGCCGGCGTGGGCCGTAGACGTCGGTGAGGATCTCGTCGAGCAGCTCGCTGCGCTGCGCGAGGCCGGCCTCGAGGGTGCGCCACTCGGTCTCGTCGAGCAGCACGGGCAGCGGGTCGAGGTTCCAGGCCTGCCCGCTGTCCTCGCCCCCGTACTGGACGCCGTGGTCTTCGAGCAGCTGGACGACGTCGTCGCGTCTCGCGGAGATCTGCT
>JAHECE010000092.1:0-4929 GCA_024641895.1 Actinomycetales bacterium | reverse complement strand
AGTTGTGCAGGCCGACCAGGTCGGCCAGCTGAGCCCAGGCGACTCGCGCCGCGCCGGTGGACTGCAGCATCTCGTCGTGTCCCGGTCCGCCGGACTCGTACGAGGTGAGGAGGTCTGTCACCTGGCTCTCCTCGGTTCGAAGCGGTGGGCGGACGGGGTGACCGGGCGCGCCGGGACGCAGCGCGGTCGCGAGGATCGCGTCAAGAAATGGTCTCGCGAGCGGCCACTCTAGATCGGCTACTTTGCGAAACCGTTAACGCGGGTTCCGTCTCGACGTGGGTGGAGGTGCCCGAGGGCTTCCGTGGTCCGGATGCGGTGCCTAGGGTGAGCGGGTGAGCAACCTCGAGACCGCGCCGGTCGAGACCGAGTGTCGAGCGAGCCGCGGTGCGGCCGGCGTTCTCGACGTCATCGAGCCTCGTCTCGTGCCGCTAGGTGGTCCGCGAGCAGCCCCTGTGAGGCGGACCTTGCCCGCGCGAGGGCGAAGCTTGATCGGCCCTTGGTGCTTCTTGGACCACTACGGACCCACCGAGGTCAACAGCACCCGCTCGCGGATGAACGTCCCGCCTCACCCGCACATGGGCCTGCAGACCGTGACGTGGCTGTTCTCCGGCGACGTCGAGCACCGGGACAGCCTCGGTACGGTCCAGGAGATCCACCCGGGTCAGCTGAACCTCATGACTGCCGGTCACGGCATCGCGCACTCCGAGGTCTCTGCGGAGACGACGCGAGTCATGCACGGCGTCCAGCTCTGGGTCGCGCTCCCCGAGGCGAGCCGGCACGGCGCTGCGGCGTTCGAGCACCGCGCGGACCTGCCGGTGGTCGACCTTGCGGGTCACGCCGGCCGCCCCGGCGGCCGAGCGATCGTCATCATGGGCAGCCTCGCCGGAGCGACCTCGCCCGCGACGGCGTTCAGCCCGTTGGTGGGTGCTGAGATCCAGCTCCCCGCAGGTGCCGCCGTGGCGGTCCCCGTGGAGCCGGACTTCGAGCACGGAGTGCTCGTGGACACCGGCGACGGGGTCACGGTGGACGGTGCGGCGGCCCCGATGTCTGCCCTCGTCTACGCGGGCCCGGGGCGGTCGTCCATCGCGCTCGAGGCCCCCGGCGACGCCGCCGCTCGCCTCCTCCTGCTGGGCGGCGCCCCGTTCGGCGAGGACATCCTGATGTGGTGGAACTTCGTCGGGCGCAGTCATGAGGAGGTGGTTGCGGCGCGTGAGCAGTGGCAGGCAGGCCTCGTCACCGGAGGGGGCCGCTTCGGCCGGGTCGACGGCTACGACGGCCCGCCGCTGCCCGCGCCGGAGCTGCCCAAGGTCCGGCTCGTGCCCCGCTCGCAGCGGTGAGGAACGGTCCGGCGACGTCGAGGCGTACCACACTGCCCAGGCCGGAAGGCGTCGGCGGGTCTAGCGTCGATGGCAAGAGCGCAACGTGGCGCTGCCCGTCACAAGAACGGATCTCACGATGTCTCCTGCACCATTTACCCCAGATCGTTTCGCGGGCAAGTCGGCGATCGTGACCGGCGCCGGCTCCGGGATCGGCCGCGCCACGGCGGTGCGACTCGCGCTCGAAGGCGCTGCGGTCGTCGCCGCCGACATCTCGCAGGAGCGGCTCGCCGACCTCGTCGCGGAGCACCCGGATCTTCGGTTCTCCACGGTCGTCGGGGACATCTCGAGCCAGGAGGCCGTCGACCGGGTCGTCGCGGCGGCCGGCGGACGGGTCGACGCGCTCGCCAATGTTGCGGGGATCATGGACGCGTTCCTGCCGCCGGCCGAGCTGGACGACGCGACCTGGGACCGTGTGTTCGCGATCAACATCACGGCCGTCATGCGGCTGACCCGGGCCGTGCTGCCCCTCATGATCGATGCGGGCTCCGGCGCCATCGTCAACGTCTCTTCCGAGGCGAGCCTGCGCGCCTCAGCGTCCGGGGCCGCCTACACAGCGTCCAAGCACGCGGTGAACGGCTTCACCAAGAGCACGGCGGTGTTCTACAAGGGCAAGGGCATCCGGGCCAACGCCGTCGTCCCGGGGGCCGTGGCCACGAACATCGAGGCCCCGTTCAAGTCCGCGTACGCCGCCGAGACGCTGGGCCCGTTCTTCGTGATCATGCCTCCGGCGGCGCAGGCCCAGCAGCTCGCGGCCACGATCGCGTGGCTGCTGAGCGACGATGCGAGCAATGTCAACGGGGCCATCCTCCCGTGCGACGGAGGCTGGTCGGCCATCTGAGCGGCCGAGGCGCCGGCAACCTCGGGCGACGCCGCCCGACGCGCCGGAACGGCGCCTGGCCGCGAGCCCTCGGGCAGCGGCCCGGCGGGCGGGGAGTAGGGAGAGCGAGGTGCCGTCGTCCCAGACCGGGGACGATTTCTCGTGGTAGCCGGCCCCCGAGCGGGAGGGCCGTCGAAGAGAGCGGGTGACGGGAATCGAACCCGCACCATCAGCTTGGGAAGCTGAAGTTCTACCATTGAACTACACCCGCGTGCGTCGGCCTCGGCCGGTGCGCGCGCCATCATAACGGGTCCACCCGACCGCCACGGAACGGGCGGCCAGGGATCGAGGATGCTCACCATGTCGACGTCGGACCCCAGCGCCATCGCGCCGCGTCAGGACCCACCGCAGCCCGAGCCGTGGACCGAGTCGGCGGCGCTCGCGACAGGCGGGGTCGAGGATGCCGTGGCCGCGGTTCACGGGGACCTCGCACCCGTCGAGGTCCCCGACGACCAGGCCATCCCTGAGGAAGGTCTGCCCGACGACTACGGCTTGCCCGAGCCTCCCGACCGTGGCTCGCAGCACGCCTTCGACGCACCCCCGGCGGCGCCGCCGGAGAACGAGTCCTACCCGTGGCCCGTTGCGCCCGCCCAGTCGGACGCCTCGGCGCCCCCGCCGCCGTCGCCCACCGGCTGGCAACCCGGTGCGTCGGCGTGGCCGTACGTCGGCGGGCACCCCGCACCGACCCCGTACGAGTCGCCGACCCCGTACCCGTACCCCACCGGAGGTCTGCCCGGCAGGCAGACCCCACCAGTGGGCGCCGCTCCATCCGGGCGACCCGGCGCCTACGGCCCGCCCTCCGGCGGGTACAGCACGCCGACCGGCGCCTACCCGCCGTACGGCTACGTGGCGGTCGACCCCTATGCAAAGTCACGGACCGTGGCCGGGATCTTGGGGATCCTCATCGGGGGGCTCGGGGTGCACCGCTTCTACCTGGGCTACGTCGGGATCGGGGTCCTTCAGATCGTCGTCACCGTCCTGACCTTCGGGATCGGTGCGATCTGGGGCTTCGTGGAGGGGGTTCTCTACCTCACCCAGCGCACCGGGCAGTTCAGCGTCGACGCCACCGGCCGGCCCCTTCGGGAGTAGCCGCCGCCCGCCGGGTGCCGGCCGGCCCCGCTCGTCGCACCCGGTGCCGGCACAAGCCGTCGGGGTGCCCACGCCCGGCGCGTCCGGCGCTAGGTTGACTCTCGTGCTGCTCTCCGACCGCGACATCCGCGCCGAGGTCGCCGGCGGGCGCGTGCGGCTGAACCCGTACGACCCCGAGATGATCCAGCCGTCGAGCATCGACGTGCGCATCGACCGGTACTTCCGGCTCTTCGACAACCACAAGTACGCCTTCATCGACCCCGCCCTCGACCAGCCCGACCTCACCCGCGTGGTCGAGGTGGAGCCGGACGAGCCGTTCGTCCTGCACCCCGGAGAGTTCGTCCTCGGCTCGACGTACGAGCTCGTGACGCTGCCCGACGACGTCGCGGCGCGGCTCGAAGGCAAGTCGTCCCTCGGGCGCCTCGGGCTCCTCACCCACTCGACGGCCGGCTTCATCGACCCGGGTTTCTCAGGTCACGTGACCCTCGAGCTCTCGAACGTCGCAACCTTGCCGATCCTGCTCTGGCCGGGGATGAAGATCGGCCAGATGTGCTTCTTCCGGCTCTCGAGCGCCTCGGAGCGGCCGTACGGCTCCGGCGCCTCGGGCTCCCGCTACCAGGATCAGCGGGGCCCGACGGCGTCCAGGTCGCACCAGGGCTTCCACCGCTCGTCAGTGCGATGACGCCGGAACTCGACCTCGACCTGGCCTTCGGCCACCACCTGCTGGCGGTGGGAGGTGACATCGGTCAGGACGAGGTCGAGGCCCTCGCGCTCAGCTGGTTCCCGCGGGCGACCGCCGTGGGAGACCACGCCGTCCTGCTCGCCGACGAGGCCGTGCTCACCGGTCCCTGGGCCGTGTCCGACGGCGACCGGGCCGCGCTCCGGCTCCCCGCCGGCGGCACGCAGGTCTACCTGCTGCGCTGCCCGGTGCAGCGCAGCGGGCCACCACCGCCCGAGCTGGTGGACGCGGCCGGCCTGAGCGGAGCCTTCCGTTCGGGGATGCCCTACGGGCTCGAGGCCGAGGCCGTGACCTTCCTGCTGGCGGCAGCCCGGCGCCTCGGTGGGGCGCTGCGCGTCTCCGGAAGCGGCGGCGTGCTCGCACCTGACCCGGACGCCGACGTCAACCTGTGGGTCTACTCGCCCGTGTGGCTGGACCCCGACGCCCTGGTCGCGGTCGTCTCGCCGGTGCTGCCGTCGTTCCGGCTCGCCATGGAGCTGGGCGAGCCGGTCGTCCCGGAGCCGCCCGCCCTGGAGCCCGCTGACCCGGACTCGCGGGAGCCGGGCGCCGACGGCCTGGACGCCGGCCGGCGCGCCTGGCTGCACGCCGAGGCCGCGGCGTTCGACCAGGCCGCCCTGGCCCAGCCGCCGGCCCTCGCGGCGTACGGTGCCGTGGCCGAGCTGGGCGACGACGGGATGATCGAGATCACGGTCGAGGGCGAGGACGTGGTCCCCCTCGTCCTGCAGGGGCTCGACTGGGCGCAGGAGGGCGCCGTCGCCTACGCGGTGCGGTGGTGGCCGACGGATCCGGCCGCACAGTACGACTCCAACCCGCCGGCGGACTTCCGCGCGGCGCGCGCGCGGGTC
>JAHECE010000302.1 GCA_024641895.1 Actinomycetales bacterium | reverse complement strand
GAGAGCCCGGCGGGCGTCCTCGACGCGGCCGCGCTCGCGGCCCAGGCCGGCGCCGATGCCACGGTGCCGATGCAGGCCACCAAGGGGCGGGCCAGCTACCTGGGCGAGCGCAGCAAGGGTCACCGGGACCCCGGCGCGGAGTCCACGGCGCTCATCCTCGAGGCGGCAGCACGGGCGGCCGCTGCGTGAGCAGCTGCCACGTCGGTCTGGTGCTCGTCGCACACTCGGCGAGGCTGGCCGAGGGCCTGGCGGACGTGGCTGCCGAGATGGCCCCCGACGTGCCGATCCGGCCGGCCGGCGGCTGCCTGGACGGACGTCTGGGGACGTCCTACGAGCGGGTGGAGACGGCGATCAGCCAGGTCCTGGCCGTGGACGGCGTGGACGCGGTCGTGGTCCTGACGGACCTGGGATCCGCCGCACTCACCACGGAGGCCGTGCTCGAGGGCCTCGAGGATCCTCGAGCCATCTGGGTGGACGCCCCGTTCGTCGAGGGGGCCGTGGCTGGGGCGGTGGCCGCGCAGACCGGCGGGGACTGCGAGGCCGTGCGGCAGGCGATCCGGCGTGTCGGTGCTTCCTACGTCCGGATGGCGGAGACGTCGCCGGCCGGCTCTGGCCCCGGTGACCTGCCGGGACCCCTCGGCCAAGGCGACGCGGCACCTGCAGCGAGCCCGGTACTCCATGTCGCCGAGGGGGCGGCCGCGGACCGTGCGGCGTCCCGGTCGCGCACGCTGAGTCTCGTCAACCGGCTCGGGTTGCATGCGCGGCCTGCGGCGCTCCTGGCACGCACCGCGGGGGACTTCGACGCCGAGGTGTTCCTCAACGGGGTGGCGGCCACCAGTGTGCTCGAGCTGATGTCCCTCAGCCTGGAGCTGGGCGCCGAGCTCCGGCTCCTGGCGACCGGTCCTGAGGCAGGCGCCGCCCTCGACGCGATCGAGGATCTTGTCGAGTCCCGCTTCGGCGAGGAGTAGCGGGCGACGCCGCTCCGCAGCCGAGCAGCAGGGCTCGGTGCCTGCAGCGCGTGGCGGGCGGGACGCCGGCAGCGGTTCAGGCGCCGTCGGGCGGCCAGGTACGGTTGGCCGGGTGACGACTGACGCCGCCGGCCCGCCCGGTCCCGCCGGAGCGGCCGGTCCCGCCGGAGCGGCCGGTCCCGCCGGAGCGGCCGGTCCCGCCGGAGCGCAGGCGGGTGCCCCGCGGCGGCAGAAGCCCGCCAAGGCGCTCTTCGCCGCGACGATCCTGACGCTCGAGGCGTTCGTCGTGTTCTTCGCCTCGCTCGTGGCCTTCGGGCTTCGCCTCGCCGACCCGGGTGCGATCGCCGTGGTGGGCGGCGGCGTCGCACTCGTGGCCCTGCTCGCCGCGGGTCTGCTGCGCCGGCACGTCGGCTACCTGCTCGGATGGGTCGTGCAGGTCTGGCTGATGCTGAGCGGGCTGCTCATCACGGCGATGTTCGTCGTCGGCGGCGTGTTCGCGCTGCTGTGGGTGGTCGGCCTGCGGGTCGGTGCTCGGATCGATCGGGAGCGGGCCGAGCGCGACGCCGCCCGGTAGTCTGCTCCGCCGTGACCCAGCCGCAGCCCAGCGCCCCGTCCGACGTCCGCCCGGCCGAGCAGACGCTCGTCATCCTCAAGCCCGACGCCGTGCGTCGAGCCCTGATCGGTGAGATCTTGCGGCGGATCGAGGCCAAGGGCTACACCCTGGTCGCGGCCGAGCTCCGCAGCCCCGACCGCGCCGTCCTCGCCCAGCACTACGCCGAGCACGAGGGCAAACCGTTCTACGAGCCGCTGCTGGACTTCATGTCCTCGGTGCCGGTCCTCGTCGCGGTCGTGGCGGGCCAGCGGGTCGTCGAAGGGATTCGCGCCCTTGCCGGTCCGACCGACCCGACCACCGCTCCGCCCGGCAGCATCCGCGGCGACCTCGGGCGGGACTGGGGCGGCCGCGTCACGGAGAACCTGGTGCACGGATCCGACTCCCCGGCGTCCGCGGCGCGCGAGATCGGGCTGTGGTTCCCGGCCTTGTAGGACTTGCGCCCTAGTCTGCACATGTGCATCTGCGGACGCTGACGCTGCGAGGCTTCAAGTCGTTCGCCTCCGCGACCACGCTGCACCTCGAGCCGGGTATCACGTGCGTCGTCGGTCCGAACGGGTCCGGCAAGTCGAACGTCGTGGACGCCCTCGCCTGGGTGATGGGCGAGCAGGGCGCCAAGACGCTGCGCGGCGGTGCGATGGCGGACGTCATCTTCGCCGGGACCTCGGGCCGCCCACCGCTCGGCCGGGCCGAGGTGACGCTCACCATCGACAACTCCGACGGCGCTCTGCCGATCGACTACGCCGAGGTGACCATCTCGCGCACCCTGTTCCGCGGTGGCGGCTCGGAGTATGCGATCAACGGGTCGCCGTGCCGGCTCCTCGACGTCCAGGAGCTCCTTTCCGACTCCGGCCTCGGCCGCGAGATGCACGTCATCGTCGGCCAGGGTCGGCTCGATGCGATCCTCAGCGCGAGCCCGGAGGAGCGTCGGGGCTTCATCGAAGAGGCCGCCGGGGTGCTCAAGCACCGCAAGCGCAAGGAGAAGGCCCTCCGCAAGCTCGACGCGATGGCGGCGAACCTCGCCCGGCTGACCGATCTGACCGGTGAGATCCGGCGGCAGCTCGGCCCGCTGGCGAAGCAGGCGGACGTCGCCCGCCGGGCCCAGGCGATCCAGGCCGAGGAGCGTGACGCCCGTGCCCGCGTGCTGGCGGACGACCTCGTGCGGCTGCGCTCGGCGCTCGCCCAGGAC
>JAHECE010000091.1 GCA_024641895.1 Actinomycetales bacterium | reverse complement strand
CGGCGACGGCGGACCGGGAGGTGGACCGGGAGGTGGACCGGGCGGCCCGGACGGCGCCGGCCCGACCGCCCTGCAGATCGTGACGGCCGGGTACGTGCTGGCGCAGATGGCGGTCGCCGTCCTCGGCGTCCTCGTCATCACGAGCGAGTACTCCACGGGCATGATCCGATCGACGCTGACCGCCGTGCCCACGAGGCTGCCGGTGCTGGCGGCCAAGGCGCTCGTGCTGACCGCGGCGACATTCGCCGTCGGCTTCGTCGGGGTGCTTCTCGCTACGGTGGTGACGAGTCCTTACCTCACCGATGACCCGGTCGACCTGGGCGACGCCGAGACGTGGCGCATCCTGATCGGGACCGGGCTGTACCTCGCCGCCATCGCCCTGCTGGCGTTCGGCCTGGGTGGGCTCATCCGGCACACCGCCGGCGGGGTGACGGCCATCCTCGGCACGATCCTGCTCCTGCCCCTGCTCGTGCTGATCCTCGGCAACTGGTTGACCTGGGTGGCCGAGGCCGCCCCCTACCTCCCCGCCGCGGCCGGCGAACGGATCCTGGCCGAGAGCCTGCCGGCGGGGACCCCCGAGATCGAGGGCGTCTCGCTGCTCGGCCCGTGGCAGGGCTTCGCGATCCTGCTGGCCTACGTCGCCGTCGTCCTCGTCGGGGCGGCCTTATCACTGCGTCGCCGCGACGCGTGAGAATCCGCCCTCGAATTCCCTCAACGACGGCCGGCCAGGGCCGATAGGACGGATGCTTCCGGTCGGCGCCCCAGCTGGGGGGCAGCGGCGCCGACTTGCTCCGCGCACCAAGGGGGGCACAGAACCGATGGCAGGGCTCAATGGCGCGCCCCGCCGTCGGTTCGTATCCCTGCCTCCGGCAGCGACGTCACGCCGATATCGTCCCCGGATGGAGACCCCGCCGCTCAGCGCGCCCGTCCGCTGGGGGATCATCGGCGTCGGCGACGTCACCGAGGTCAAGAGCGGGCCGGCCTTCCGCCAGGCCCGCGGCTCCGAACTGGTCGCGGTGATGCGACGCGACGGGGCCAAGGCCGCGGACTACGCCCGCCGGCACCGGGTGCCACGGTGGTACGACGACGCGGACGCCCTGATCGGCGACCGCGACGTCGACGCGGTGTACATCGCGACTCCACCCGACTCCCACTGCGACTACGCGGTGCGGGCCGCCGCCGCCGGCAAGCCGGTGTACGTCGAGAAGCCGATGGCGCGGACGGCCGCCGAGTGCGAGGCGATGATCTCCGCGTGCGAGGCCGCCGGGGTGCCACTCTTCGTCGCGTACTACCGCCGCGCGATGCCTCGGTTCCACGCCGTCGCGGCCCTCCTCGACGACGGCGCGATCGGCCAGGTGCGCGCCGTCACCGTTCGGACGCAGAGCCCGGCGCCGCGCTGGGAGCCGGCGGACGCGGTGCCGTGGCGGCTCCGGCCGGAGATCGCCGGCGGCGGCCTCTTCGTGGACCTCGGCTCCCACACCCTGGACTTCCTCGACCTGCTCCTCGGACCGATAGCGCACGCCTCGGGTTCCGCGGCACGTCTCGACGACCGGTATCCGGCGGAGGACACGGTCGTCGCCTCCTGGTCCTTCGCCTCCGGCGTGCAGGGCGTCGGCCTGTGGGCGTTCGACGCGAACGAGAGCCGCGACGAGGTCGAGATCGTCGGCACGAGCGGCTCGCTACGGTTCTCGTCCTTCGGCCAGGAGCCGCTCAGCCTGACCACCGCCTCAGGGATGCGGGAGATCGCCGCGCCCTACCCGGTGCCGGTGCAGCTGCCACTGATCCAGACGGTGGTCGACGCCCTGCTGGGGACGGGCGAGTGCCCGAGCACCGGGCGCAGCGCGCTGCGGACGGCGCGCATCGTCGACACGGTCCTCGCGGACTTCCGGCGACGCAGCGGGTCCGGCGGCTAGGGCGCCGTCCCACCTCGGGATCGAGGTACGTCCGGCCCGTCCAGCGAGGCGGACGTCGCCCTCAGGCGCCCCGGGACTTCGCCCAGAGATCGATGCCGGCGTCGAGGGCGTGCTCGTCGATCCGGGCCAGCTCGTCGTCGCTGAGACCCTCGTTCGCGAGGGCGGCCACGTTCTGCTCGAGCTGGCGCACGCTGCTCGCGCCGAGGACCAGGGAGGTCACCCGCCGGTCCCGCAGCGCCCAGACCAGCGCGAGCTGGGCGAGCGACTGCCCGCGCTCCCTGGCGATGGCGTCGAGCGCGCGGATGTGCCGGCGGACGTCCTCGGTCAGGAGGCTCGGCGCGAGCGACTTGTTCGACGCGGCCCGAGATCCCGCAGGGATCCCTTCCAGGTACTTGTCGGTGAGCATGCCCTGGGCGAGCGGCGAGAACGCGATGGCGCCGGCGCCGACGTCCTCCAGCACGTCGAGGAGCCCCTCCGTCTCGATCCAGCGATTGAGCATGGAGTACGAGGGCTGGTGGATGAGCAGCGGGGTGCCGAGGTCGGCGAGGATCTGGGCCGCCCGGCGGGTGTCCGCCGGGCTGTAGCTCGAGATGCCCACGTACAGCGCCTTGCCCTGCTGAACGGCCGTGTGCAGCGCTCCCATCGTCTCCTCGAGCGGGGTGCTCCGGTCGAACCGGTGCGAGTAGAAGATGTCGACGTACTCGAGCCCCATCCGCCCCAGCGACTGATCGAGGCTCGAGAGCACGTACTTGCGCCCGCCGCCGCCCTGCCCGTACGGCCCCGGCCACATGTCGTAACCGGCCTTCGTCGAGACGACGAGCTCGTCGCGGTAGGGACGCAGGTCGAGGTCGAGCAGGCGACCGAAGTTCCGCTCGGCGGAGCCGGGCGGCGGGCCGTAGTTGTTCGCGAGGTCCATGTGGGTGATGCCCAGGTCGAAGGCACGGCGCACGATGGCCCGCTGGGTCGAAAAGGCCTTGTCGTCCCCGAAGTTGTGCCAGAGGCCCAGCGAGAGCGCGGGCAGGTCGAGCCCGCTGCGGCCGCACCGGCGGAAGTGCATGGAGTCGTAGCGGGCGTCGTCGGCCACGTAGGTCATCGCGGGTCCTCTCGGCGGATGTGCGAATCGATTCGGTCCAGGCTGCAGGGCGAGGGGCGCTCGTCGCGGGCACCTCGGCGGCGTCGGCGCCCGAGCCGATGCGCGCGCCTCGGGCGCGCGATCGTCGCCCGAGGCGACGGTCAAGTCTAGGAGGCCCCTCGAGCCGTTTCGTGGGACCGGATTCGAGCGCGATCCGATGCCGCGCCGCGACGACGAAGGGAGCGATCACCGCTCCTCGCCCGCCGCCGCCGCCGACCGCGGAGTCCGGCACGCGTGCAGCGACACGCACCCTCGTGCCCGCCCGCAGTCGGCACGACCGGCGCGCGCTCGGAGGTTTGACACCCCGGCCCCGCGGCGCGAGGCTCGGCACGTGACCCGGACGTGGGCGTGCCTTGACGGAAACGAGGCTGCCGCGCGGGTGGCCTATGCGCTGAGCGAGGTGATAGCCCTCTATCCGATCACCCCGGCGTCGCCGATGGGCGAGCACTGCGACGACTGGGCCGCCGCGACCCGGCCGAACCTGTGGGGCTGCGTCCCCGAGGTGTTCCAGATGCAGTCGGAGGCCGGAGCGGCCGGAGCGCTGCACGGCGCCCTGCAGAAGGGCGCGCTGAGCACGACGTTCACCGCATCCCAGGGCCTCCTGCTCATGGTGCCGGAGATGTTCAAGATCGCCGGCGAGCTCACCCCCGCAGTGATCCACGTGGCCGCGCGTACGGTGGCGACGCACGCCCTGTCGATCTTCGGCGACCACAGCGACGTCATGCACGCGCGGACGACGGGCTGGGCCATGCTCGCCGCCGGCTCGGTGCAGGAAGCCCACGACCTCGCCCTCGTCTCGCACGCCGCCACGCTGCGCGCCCGGGTGCCGTTCCTCCACTTCTTCGACGGTTTCCGCACCTCCCACGAGATCGACAAGATCGAGCTGCTGGACGACGACGTGCTGCACGCGCTGGTGCGCGAGGACGACGTCGCCGCGTTCCGCGCCCGCGGCATGACCCCGGAGGCGCCCACCATCCGGGGCACGGCGCAGAACCCCGACGTCTTCTTCCAGGCCCGCGAGGCCGCGAACCCCTTCCACGACGCGGTACCCGGCATCGTCCGCGACGTCCTTGACGAGTTCGCGACCCTGACGGGTCGCCGTTACGGGCTGGTGGACTACCACGGCGCCCCGGACGCCGACCGCGTGGTCGTCGTCATGGGCTCCGCGGCGGGCGCGATCGAGGAGACGGTCGACGCCCTGAACGCGGCGGGCGAGCACGTGGGCCTGCTCCGCGTCCGGCTGTTCCAGCCGTTCCCGGCCCGCGACCTGCTCGCCGCCCTCCCGCCGACCGTGCGCTCCATCGCCGTTCTCGACCGCACGAAGGAACCCGGAGCCGTCGGGGAGCCGCTCTACCTCGCGGTCGTGGCGGCACTCGCGGAGGCCATGGACCCGGTCGACGGCGCCGCGCCCCCCTTCGCGAGCGCACCCCGCGTCATCGGCGGGCGGTACGGGCTCTCGTCCAAGGAGGTCGCGCCGTCCGCCGTCGCGCCGATCTTCGCCGAGCTGGCGGCCGAGCGGCCGAAGCGACACTTCACGGTCGGGATCTACGACGACGTCACGGGCCTCAGCCTCCCGATCGACCGCAGCTTCACCGTCGCGCGGCCCGCCGGCGAGGTCTCGGCCGTGTTCTTCGGCCTCGGCGCCGACGGCACGGTCGGGGCCGCGAAGTCCTCCGTGAGCATCATCGGCGAGCACACGGAGCAGTTCGCGCAGGGCTACTTCGTCTACGACTCCAAGAAGGCCGGCTCCGTGACGGTCTCGCACCTGCGCTTCGGCCCGCGCCCCATCCGCTCGACCTACCTCATCGACGAGGCGGACGTCGTCGCGTGCCACCAGTTCGGACTGCTGGAGCGGATGAAGGTCCTCGACCACGCCCGAGCGGGTGCCACCCTGCTCCTCAACACGGTGCACGGTCCGGACGAGGTCTGGGACCACCTCTCGCGGGAGGCGCAGCAGCAGATCCTCGCGAAGTCGCTCGACGTGTGGGTGGTCGACGCCATGCAGGTCGCCCGCGAGGCCGGGATGGGACGGCGCGTCAACACGGTCATGCAGCCGTGCTTCTTCCGCCTCGCCGGGGTCCTCCCGCCCGACGAGGCGATCGCGCACATCAAGGCCGCCGTCGAGCACGCGTACGGCAAGCGGGGCCGCACCGTGGTGGCGCGGAACATCGCCGCCATCGACGGCGCACTCGCCGCGCTGCACCATGTCACCGTGCCCGCCCTTGTGACGAGCCGTCGGACGACGTCGCCGCTCATCAGCGGCGACGCCCCGGACTTCGTCCGTCGCGTCACGGAACGGCTCCTCGCCGGCGAGGGCGACCTCCTGCCCGTCAGCGCGATGCCGGTCGACGGCGAGTTCCCGAGCGGGACGGCCGCGTTCGAGAAGCGCGCCATCGCCGAGGAGATCCCGATCTGGGACCCGTCCCTCTGCATCGACTGCGGCAAGTGCGCCATCGTCTGCCCGCACGCCGCGATCCGCATCAAGGTGTTCACCCCCGAGGCCGTGGCCGACGCCCCGGCGGACTTCCTGGACAAGCCCTTCAAGTCCCGTGATCTGCCCGGCCACCGCCTCACGGTCCAGGTCGCGCCCGACGACTGCACGGGGTGCGGGGTCTGCGTGGACGTCTGCCCGGCGCGGAGCAAGAGCGAGGCCCGGCGCAAGTCGATCAACCTCGAGCCCGCGGCTGCGCACCGCGACACGGAGCGCGGGCGCTGGGACTACTTCCTCGGCATCCCGCCCCTGGACCGCTCCCTCGTGCCCCACGACACGGTCAAGGGCTCACAGCTCCTCGAGCCGCTGTTCGAGTTCTCGGGTGCCTGTTCCGGCTGCGGTGAGACGCCGTACATCAAGCTCGCGACGCAGCTCTTCGGCGACCGGATGGTCGTCGCTAACGCCACCGGGTGCTCGTCCATCTACGGCGGGAACCTTCCGACGACGCCGTGGACGACCACGGCCGACGGCCTCGGCCCGGCGTGGAACAACTCCCTCTTCGAGGACAACGCCGAGTTCGGTCTCGGCATGCGCATCGCCATCGATTCCCAGGAGGAGCAGGCGCGGGCTCTCCTGTGGCGGCTCTCCAGCTACCTCGGGCCCGACGGCCCCGCGCTCGCGGCCGCGATCCTGGACAACCACCAGGAGAGCGAGCCGCGGATCGAGGAGCAGCGCCGCGCCGTCGAGCGCCTGCGCGGCCTGCTCGGGCCTCTCGCCGGTGCGAGCGGCGCCGCGGGGGCCCACGCCGCGGATGCCAGGCGGCTGCTGGGCCTGACGGGGAGCCTCGTCCGCCAGAGCGTCTGGATCATCGGCGGCGACGGCTGGGCCTACGACATCGGCTTCGGCGGTCTCGACCAGACCCTCTCCAGCGGGCGCAACGTCAACGTGCTCGTCCTGGACACGGAGGTCTACTCCAACACCGGCGGGCAGGTGTCGAAGGCGACGCCGCGGGGCGCCGTCGCGAAGTTCGCCGCCGGCGGCAAGAGCACGGGCAAGAAGGACCTCGGCGCGATCGCTCGGGCGTACGGCGACGTGTACGTGGCACAGATCGCCCTGGGTGCCAACGACATGCAGGCGACCAAGGCCCTCGCCGAGGCCGACGCCTGGGAGGGGCCGTCACTCGTGATCGCGTACAGCACCTGCATCGCCCACGGGATCGACATGTCGACGTCCATGACCCACCAGAAGGACGCGGTCAAGAGCGGGTACTGGCCCCTGTACCGGTTCCAGCCCAGCGAGGTGGCCGACGGCCAGCCGTTCCGGCTCGACTACCGCAAGCCTTCCATCCCGGTCCGAGACTTCGTCGCCGGCGAGGCCCGCTTCGCCATCCTGGAGCGCACGGACCCCGAGCGTTCCCACGAGCTGACGACCGCGCTCCAGGCCGACGCGGACGAGCGCTGGCGGTACTACGAGCAGCTGGCGGAGATCCGCCGCACCACCGTGGGCCAGCCGGCCGGACCGCGACGCGGCGAGGCGCGCGAGCCCGACCGGCCCGCCGGGCTCGACGAGGCCGCCGGGCAGCCGCAGACGCCGACACAGAGGAGCTGAGATGGTCGACCTCTCGACCCGCTACCTGGGACTGGACCTGCGCTCACCCGTGGTCGCCTCGGCGTCGCCGCTGAACGGGCAGCCCGACTCGGCGAAGCGGGTCGAGGACGCCGGCGCCGGAGCCCTGGTGCTGCCCTCCCTCTTCGAGGAGGAGATCCTCCACCAGGAGCTCGAGCTCACCCGCGCGCTCGAGGCCGGCTCGGACGTGTTCGCCGAGGCGGGCGACTACTTCCCCGCCATCGACAGCTTCGAGGGCGTCGGCGACCGCTACCTGAACCGGCTGGAGGCGATCAAGGCGCGGTCAGGGATCCCCGTGATCGCCAGCCTCAACGCCACCGCACCGGGCAGCTGGTCGCGGTACGCGCGCTGGATGGTCGACGCCGGTGCCGATGCGATCGAACTGAACCTCTACCGCGTCGCTGCGGACCCGACGCGCTCGGGAGCGGACGTCGAGGACTCCGACGTCGAGATCGTGGCCGCCGTCCGCGCGGAGATCGAGGTCCCGCTCGCCGTCAAGCTCAGCCCGTACTACTCGGCCACCGCGCACTTCGCGAGCCGGGTGGTCGCAGCGGGAGCCGACGGGCTCGTGCTCTTCAACCGCTTCTACCAGCCCGACCTCGACCTCGAGACCTTCGACGTCGCGCCGCAGCTCGCCCTCAGCCGGCCATGGGAGCTCCGACTGCCGCTGCGCTGGATCGCGATCCTGCGGCCCCAGCTGGGTCCGGGGACCGGCCTCGCCGCGACCACGGGCATCGCCTCGGGGACCGACGTCGTCAAGGCGTTGGCGGTCGGGGCGGACGTCGCCATGATGACCTCCGCGGCGCTCCGGCACGGCCCCGACCACTTCGCCGTCGTCGAGGCGCAGCTGAGGGACTGGCTGACGGAGCACGAGTACGACTCCGTCAGCCAGCTGCGCGGCAGTGCGAGCCACGCGACGTCGGCAAGCCCGTCCGCGTTCGAGCGCGCCAACTACGTCGCCACGCTGCACTCGTGGTCCTCGCCGGCGCAGGGAGCGCCGACCGCGCCCGCTCGTTGATCGGGCCGCGGGGCCGCGGGGATCCTGACGGCCGTCGCGGAAGCCAACCCTGGACCTAGCGCTCGCGGTGGGGTATCGAAGGGGTGCGACCGACACGAGCGGGCAGGCGGGGCAGACGGCGTTCGAGGTCGACGGCGTCACGTACGGCGACGGACGGTTTGAGCGGACGATCGACCGGTTCGCCGCGGGGCACTTCACGGCCGATGCAGACGCGGTGCGCCGGTGGCTGCCCGCGCCCTCGATGTGGCCGCTTCGGGTATCGCCGCGCCGCGCCGCCGTGCTCGTGTTCGGGACCGTTCGAGGTGCTCGGCACCGGGCATCGGTCCGGCGAGGAGTTCTCGGGCGGCGCGGAGGCCGAGGCGCGCCTGGTCGTCAGCAGCGAGCCGGGCGAGGACGTCGAGGTCGACCAGCAGTTGGCGTCTCTGCCGTTCGACCCCGCCGGGCGCTTCTCGGCCCCCACGCTCGCGTGATGGGCCGCGGCGGCGTGAGGGCCGCGTCGGCGGGGTCACGGGGAGCCCCGGTCCCGGGGACCCGGACCACGGGATCTAGGTGCCGGTCCGAGGCGTGCACGCACTGCTAGCGTCGCACGGGCGTCGTGAAGGGAGCCGACTGTGGCGAGGAGAGGCCGACGATGAGCGGCGCTCGCGCGCGTTCACCAAGGGCCGCGCCGTCGCCGAGGCCCTTGCCGACGCCGACGGTCCGCGGCGCACAGGGCGGCGAACGGGCCTGGTCGCCGCCGGGCGTCCACGTCCTGGCCAAGCCCACAGGGGCGATCTGCAACCTCGGCTGCAGCTACTGCTTCTTCCTGGACAAGGAGTCGCTGTACGAGGGCGACCGGTTCCGGATGTCGGACGAGATGCTCGAGACCTACATCCGCTCGTTGATCGAGGCGCACCGGACGCCGCAGGTCACGGTGGCGTGGCAAGGAGGCGAGCCCACGATGATGGGCCTGGCCTTCTACCGGAAGGCGATGGCGCTGCAGGAGCGCTACCGCAAGCCGGGCATGACGTTCCTCAACACGATGCAGACCAACGGGACGCTGCTCACGGACGAGTGGTGCGAGTTCCTGGCCGAGCACGACTTCCTCGTCGGGATCAGCATCGACGGCCCACGCGAGCTGCACGACGCCTTCCGGGTGAACAAGCGGGGCAAGGGCACGTTCGACGACGTGATGCGAGGGCTTCGCCTCCTGCAGAAGCACGGCGTGGAGTACAACGTCCTGACCACCGTCAACCGCGTCAACGGCGATCACCCGCTGGAGGTGTACGCGTTCCTGCGCGACGAGGCCCGCACCGACTGGATGCAGTTCATCCCGGTGGTGGAGCGCGTCGACGCCCACGGCGCCCCTGCCGACCTGCGGGGCTCCTACGCCTCGGAGCGGTCGGTCGGGCCGGAGCAGTTCGGGGCGTTCCTGACGACGGTCTTCGACGAGTGGGTGCGCCACGACGTCGGCCGCCTCTACGTGCAGACCTTCGAGGCCGCGGCGCGCAACTGGGCCGGCATGGCGCAGTCGGGGATGTGCGTCTTCAACGAGACGTGCGGCCTGGGCCTGGCGCTCGAGCACAACGGTGACCTGTACTCCTGCGACCACTTCGTCGACCCTGAGTACCTCGTGGGCAACATCGGGGAGCACTCGATCGAGGATCTGGTCGCGAGCCGTCAGCAGTACCGGTTCGGTCAGGACAAGCGCGACTCCCTGCCCCGCTACTGCCTCGACTGCGACGTCCGGTTCGCGTGCCACGGGGAGTGCCCCAAGAACCGGTTCGGCATGACCCCCGACGGCGAGCCCGGCCTGAACTACCTGTGCGCAGGCTTCAAGGACTTCTTCCACCACGTCGACGTGCCCATGAAGATCATGGTCGAGCTGATGCGCCGCGGCCTCGCCGCCTCGGAGGTGATGGGCGTCCTGGCCCGGGAGGGACAGCCGCTCGTGGACCGCTGGAACGCGGCGGCTGCGGCGGCCGGCGACCGCCCGCTCGCGGCCGGCGACGAGCCCGACCTGCTGCCCGTGGGGCTCGGGGTTCCCCGTGCACCCGTGACCGAACGAGGACGCCGCGCCGCCGGGCGGACGAGGCGCCAGGACGCGGGTAGCGACGCCGGGTAGCGACGCCGGCTGCG
>JAHECE010000301.1:1269-2785 GCA_024641895.1 Actinomycetales bacterium | reverse complement strand
ACACCCCATCCATACAGTCGCAGGGCCGTGGGTGTGGCTTTGCCTGCTAAATGGCGGTCTTCTGTCGACGTTAAGTGGCGGGCGCGGCACGTCCGTATGAGGATCCCTCGCAGGCGGTCTTGGATGATGCCGGTGACAGAGACGAAGCGCACCGCGTGGCCCACTGTCCGGTCAGACCACCTCGGCTCGCCGCCACCACGCCACCGTGGCGGCCGCACCCAGCGCGGCGACCAACGGCACCACCGTCAGCGACACCGGAGCCACCGACTCCATCCCCGCGTCGGTGCCCATGGCCCACACCGCGGCCACCGACCAGGGCCACCAGGTGCCCGCGCCGGCCACCATCGCGACCTGGGCCGCGACGACGAGCACCATCAGAGCGCCAACGGCAGGCAGGTAGCCGCGCCCGATGCTCGCGGGCAGAGCGACGGGCAGCGCGAGGAGTCCGGACAGGACCGCCAGCGCTGCGAGACGCGCGATGACGTGCCCGTCGGCCGCGTCGGGAATCCCGAGGCCGGAGGCGAGCCCGATCACCCAGGCGGCCACGGCCAGCCCGATGCCCACCGCGACGGACCACGCCGCGAGGAGCACCAACTTGGCCCGTGCGACGGAGGTGCGGGGGGTAGCCGAGGCGTATAGGGAGACGACCGTGCGGTCGGCGTACTCCCGTCCGAAGCACCAACCGACCACGATGCCGGAGCCGATCACGCCGGCGGTGGCGTAGATCTGGATCAGGCCGCCGAGGTAGCCGGCCCAGCCGACGCCCGGCAGCAGCAGGGAGGCTTTGGCGCTCATCGGGTCGGCGCCGCCGCGTTCGGCGGCGATCAGGAAAGCCCGGGCGAGCAGTGCTGGCACCAGGAGCAGGGCCACGGTCGCCGTGGCGACCACTCGGGAGCGGCGCAGCTTGAGCGCCTCGACGGTGTACGCCGCGGTCATCGGACCGTCTCCACGCGGGCCGCGTCGGCGGCGTGCACCATCGCGAAGAACGCTCGCTCCAGGTCGACGCTGTGCGGGTCCAGCTCGCCCACGATGGTGCCGGCATGGATGACGCTCACGCGGTCGGCGATCCGAGCCACCTCGTCCAGGTGGTGGCTGGAGACCAGCGCGGCCACCCCGGCGGCGGCGCGCGCCAGCAGCAGCTCGCGCAGCAGCAGCACCCCGGCCGGGTCGAGGGCGTTGGTGGGTTCGTCCAGGACGAGCAGCCGCGGGTCGTGCACGAGCGCGCTGCCCAGGCCGACGCGCTGCCGGTTGCCCTGGGATAGCGCCGATGCGCGGCGGTCCGCCCACGATCCGAGCTCGAGGTCGGCCAGGGTGCGCTCGGCGCGGGCCCTGGCTGCGGAGGCGGGCACGCCGTGCAGCCGCGCGGCCGCCCAGAGGTTCTCCCGGACGGTCAGCTCGGGGTAGGCGAACGGCGTGTCGATCAGGTGTCCCACGCGGCCCCACCCCACGTTGTCGAGGTGAGCAACCTCGACGCCATCGATGCGCACGACACCACCCTCGGGCCGGATCATCCCCA
>JAHECE010000301.1:0-1259 GCA_024641895.1 Actinomycetales bacterium | reverse complement strand
CTCGCCAGAAGCAACGGTGAGGTCGACGTCGTGCAGCACGGCGGTGTCGTCGTAGCGGTGCGTCAGGCGGCGGATCTGCAGCGCGCTCATCGCCTCGTCGTCCCGTCGAGCACGTCGAGGGCGGCGCCGAGCCGGCTCGACATCGGGTCGTGGTCGTCGCTGAGGCACCACTCGAGCAGGGCGACGGTGAGCGCGGCCAGTGCGGCAGCCGAGGCGACACGTGCCTCGAACGGACTGACACCGTCCGCGACGAGGACGTCGGCGATCGCCTCCTGGGTGGCCTCCGTCGCGGCGTACGTCCCGGCGCGTAGCGCCGGATGCTCCGCGGCGATCCTGACCCGGAGCCGGACGTCCTCCTGCCCTGGCAGGTCCACATGGGTCAGCGCGGCGCGGAGTCCCGCACACACGCGCGCCAGGGGCGGGAGGCCGGCCGGTGCGGCGGCCACCGCAGCCGCGATGGCCGGATCGAATCCGTCATCGAGCACGACGGCGTCCTTCTTCGGGAAGTACCGGAAGAACGTCATGTGGCTGACGCCGGCCTCCCGCGCGATCTGCTCGACCGTCGTCGCGTCGTACCCCTGCTCGGAGAACAGCCTGAGTGCCGCCGCCTGCAGCAGCGCACGGGTGCGCGCAGCCCTGCTGGTGCTCGTGACCGTCATGAGCTGAATGTTATTGCCTAACATCGAGTGCAACAACTCCCAGTAGTGACGACCTCCCGCCGGCACAGCGGCCCCGCTAGCCCAACGACCCCTATGGGAGCACCACAGATCAGCGGGGGAGTGCGGTCGGGGTGTCGGTCTTGGTCGTCCGGGTGCCCCTTCCGGGTCGGGGCGTCTTGCGGGGTACAGCGCGCGTCTTATCAATGTGTAGGTTCACGGGACATTGCGTTGCCGGGCCGGCTGCCGGTCCGTGGAGGCTGCTTTCGTAGGCTGCCGGTGTCCTGGAAACACGTCTCGCCGCGAGTTGCCTCACGCACGGTGCTTCCGGGGGTTTGTGAGTCACACTGGGTCGGTGAGGCTTCTGGGGTATACGCGGGTGAGCACGGTCGGGCAGGACGCGCGGCTGCAGCTGGATGCGCTGCGCGGGGTTGGTGTGGAGTCCAGGGACGTGTTCTCGGACGTGACCTCGGGCAGCCGGGCGGCGGTCCAGCGGCCGGGGATGAAGCGGCTGCTGGAGTACGCCGAGTCCGGGGACACCGTGGTGGTCTGGCGCATCGACCGCCTCGGGCGCTCGCTCATGGACGTCCTGAACACGGTGAA
>JAHECE010000090.1 GCA_024641895.1 Actinomycetales bacterium | reverse complement strand
ACAGACGAGAGCGCCGGCGTCCCGCTCCGCACCCGATGGAGTGCGTCGGCGGGACGCCGGCGCTCGCTGTCGCTAGTTGCCGGCCGGCCTCTTGCCGTACCGGGCCTCGAACCGGGCCACGCGGCCACCGGTGTCGAGGATCTTCTGCTTGCCCGTGTAGAACGGGTGGCATGCGCTGCAGACGTCGGCGTGGATCTGCCCCGACGGCGCGGTGCTCCGGGTCTCGAACGTGTTGCCACAGGTGCACGTCACCGTGGTCGCCACGTACGCGGGGTGGATGTCGCTCTTCACAGGTGTTCTCCTTGTCGATGCGCCCGGGTCGGTCGCGGCCGTGAACCGGGACGGCGCCATAGTCTGCCAGAACCCCGGCGAGGGCCGAAATGTTCCGCCGGCCACCCGAGGGCGACCGGCGGAGCACGGGGACGTCAGTCGGCGCCCGGTGTCGTCTTCTGGACCGTGAGCAGGAACTCCGCGTTCGAGGACGTGTCCTTGAGCCGTCCGAGCAGCAGCTCGATCGCCTGCTGCTGGTCGAGCGCCCCCATGACGCGCCGCAGCTTCCAGATGATCTTGAGCTCGTCCGGGGCGATGAGGATCTCCTCGCGCCGGGTGCCCGACGCGTTGACGTCCACCGCCGGGAAGATGCGCTTGTCTGCGAGGGAGCGAGAGAGCCGCAGCTCCATGTTTCCCGTGCCCTTGAACTCCTCGAAGATGACCTCGTCCATCTTGGAGCCGGTCTCCACCAGCGCCGAGGCGAGGATCGTGAGCGAGCCGCCGTGCTCGATGTTGCGGGCGGCACCGAAGAACCTCTTCGGTGGGTAGAGCGCGGAGGCGTCGACGCCGCCCGAGAGGATCCGCCCCGACGCCGGCGCGGCGAGGTTGTAGGCCCTGCTGAGGCGCGTGAGCGAGTCGAGCAGGACGACGACGTCGCGTCCCAGCTCGACGAGCCGCTTGGCCCGCTCGATCGCCAGCTCGGCGACGATCGTGTGGTCGGAGGCCGGGCGGTCGAAGGTCGAGGCGATGACCTCGCCCTGGACCGTCCGCTCCATGTCCGTGACCTCCTCGGGCCGCTCGTCCACGAGCACGACCATGAGGTGGACCTCGGGATTGTTGCGCGTGATCGCGTTGGCGATCTGCTGCATGATGATCGTCTTGCCGGCCTTGGGCGGGGAGACGATCAGGCCGCGCTGCCCCTTGCCGATCGGCGCGATCAGGTCGATCACGCGGGCGGTGATGGTGCTGGCGCCCTCCATCCGCAAGCGCGACTGCGGGTACAGCGGCGTCAGCTTGGTGAACTCCGGCCGCGAGCGCGCCGCGTCGACGCTTCCGCCGTTGACCGAGTCGAGGCGGACCAGCGCGTTGAACTTCTGGCGCTGGTTGGACAGGTCGCCCTCGCGGGGCTGCCGGATGGCACCGGTCACGGCGTCGCCGCGACGGAGCCCGGCCTTCTTGACCTGGCCTAGGGAGACGTAGACGTCGTTCGGGCCGGGCAGGTAGCCGCTCGTGCGGACGAACGCGTAGTTGTCGAGGATGTCGAGGATGCCCGCGACGGGGATCAGGACGTCGTCGTCGGCGACCTCGACGTCGTCGTAGCCGGTGGCGTCCGCGCCCGGACGCCCCGGCAGACCGGTGCCAGGTCGGCGCTTGCGGTCACGATCCCGGTAGCGGTCCCGACCTCGGCGCCGACCGCGGGGACCGTCGTCTCCCTGAACCCCCGGGGCGCCGTCGCGCGGGGGTCCCTGCTGCTGGCTGCGGCCCGCGACGGAACCGACGGCCTCTGCGGCCCGCGCTGCCCGCTCACCAGTGCCGTCGCCGCCCTCGCGCCTGTCGGGCAGCTTGATGTCGACGGTGCGCACCGCGGTGTCGCCCTGGCTTCCTGCCGACTGCGCGGCGTCGCCTGGACCGGAGCGCCCGTTGTTGTCGCGGCGCGAGGTCTCGCGCTCGCCGGAGGGGCGGTCGCCCTCGCTCGGGCTGCGCTCGCTCGGGCTGCGCTCGCTCGGCGTGGTGTCGGCCTGGGCGGGACGGGCGTCCTTGCGTGCCTCGCGCGCGGCCTCGTTGCCGGAGCGCACCTGGCGGGAACCGCCCCCGCGGGCGTCCCGGATCGCCGTCACGAGATCGCTCTTGCGCATCTTCGCGGTGCCTGGGATGCCCATCTGGGACGCCAGCGTCTGCAGCTCGGGCAGCCGCATCGCGCTGAGCGCACCCCCACGCGCGCCGGACTCGGCCTGCGCGGGGGGCGCGTCTGTGGTTTCTGTCACGAGGTTCCTTTCCCTCGGAGGGCGGCCCGGGTGCTCGGTGCGCACGCGAGACCGCACGGGGATCCGATGGACGACGGATCGACTTGCCTCTCGATGCCCGACCGCGACTGAGCGGCAGGGGAATTCGGGGCTTCACACCGGTGATCGGGCTCGTGCTCCACGACGGGGCTCGCGCGACAGGCTGACCGCGCACCACCGCCGGTTCACCCGACCGGTATCTGGCGAGCATAGCACCGCGGTTCGGCTCACACGCTCCGCGGCCCAGGCCACCATCCGCATCTGCGACCGGCCCGGCAGGTGGGACGAGGCCGTCGGCTCGAGCGGCCTCGGTTCGACCCGGGCGAAGGCCTCAGCCGCGGACGACCGTCGCGCCCTGCCGGTCCACTCCCGGGCGCAGGACCTCCCAGCCGGTTCCGCCGTAGAGCCGCTCGACCCGCGCGTCGAAGCCGTCGAGCACGAGCAGGCTCGGGCCCGCGCCGGAGATCACCGCTGACGCACCCTCGGCGCGCAGTGCCGCCAGCAGATCGAGGCTCGGACGCATGACGTCGGCGCGGTAGACCTGGTGCAGCCGGTCCTGGGTCGCGGGAAGGAGCAGGTCGGGGCGGTGCGCGAGAGCCACGACGAGAAGCGCGGCGCGTCCCACGTTGTGCGCGGCGTCGCTGTGCGGCACCCGTGGAGGCAGGACAGCACGCGCCGTCGACGTCGCGAGCTGAGCCGCCGGCACGAGCACGGCCGGGCGCAGCGCCGGCGCGACCTCGATCCGGACAGCACGCGGGCCGGCGTCCTCCACCCAGGCGATGGTCGCCCCCCCGAGCAGTGCGGGCGCGGCATTGTCCGGATGCCCCTCGAACCCGGTCGCGAGCGCGAGCACGGCCGCGTCGTCGAGCGCTTCGGCGTCCTCGACGAGGCCGCGGGCCGCCATGAGCCCCGCGACGACGGCGGCAGCCGACGAGCCGAGACCCCGGCCGTGCGGGATGCGGTTGTCGCAGCGCAGTCGCAGGCCGACCTGCGGTGCACCGGCGTGGTCGAGGCCTGCGCGCAGGGCACGGACCACCAGATGGTCCTCTCCCGTCGGCAGGATGCCCGCCCCGTGGCCGATCACCTCGACCTCGGCGCCCCCCCGCGTCGCGCGCACGTCGACGGTGTCGCGCAACGCGAGGGCCAGGCCCATCGCATCGAAGGCCGGGCCCAGGTTCGCGCTGGTCGCCGGAACCTCCACCCGCGCAGCGTCGTGCCCGATCCGCATCTCTCGTCCTCGCCCGTCCCGGCTCCGCCTAGGCCAGCCCGAGCACGCGGGCCGCCTCGGCGGTGTCCGCCCCGATGACCGTGGGCTGGATGGGGCGGTCACCGAGCGCCGTCGCCGTGTCCTTGAGCCCGTTACCGGTGACGGTGCAGACGATCCGGGCGTCGGCGGGGACGAGGCCCCGCTCCGCGGCCTGGAGCAGGCCCGCCACGCTTGCCGCCGAGGCGGGCTCGACGAAGACGCCGACCTCACGCGCGACGAGCGCCTGCGCGTCGAGGATCTGGGCGTCGCTCACGCTGTCGATCCACCCACCGGACTCGTCCCGCGCGGCGACGGCGAGCGACCACGAGGCCGGGTTCCCGATCCGGATGGCCGTGGCGATCGTCTCGGGGTGCTCGATCGGCTCACCCTTGACGAAGGGGGCGGCCCCCTCGGCCTGGACGCCCCACATGTGGGGGGTCCGGCTCGCGAGCCCGGCCGCGGCGTACTCCGTGTAGCCCATCCAGTACGCCGAGATGTTGCCGGCGTTGCCCACCGGCAGGACGTGGATGTCGGGGGCGTCGCCCAGCGCGTCCACGATCTCGAAGGCTGCCGTCTTCTGACCCTGGAGGCGGTACGGGTTGACGGAGTTCACGAGCTCGACCTCGTAGGAGTCCGCGAGCTCGCGCACCATCGTGAGGCAGTCGTCGAAGTTGCCGTCCACGGCCACCAGCTGGGCACCGTGCACGATGGCCTGGGCGAGCTTGCCTGCCGCGATCTTTCCTGCGGGCAGGACGACGGCGCAGCCCAGGCCGGCGCGAGCGGCATAGGCGGCGGCCGACGCGCTCGTGTTGCCCGTCGAGGCGCAGACCACCATGCGGGACCCGCGGGCCACGGCCTTGCTCATGGCCATCGTCATGCCGCGGTCCTTGAAGGACCCGGTGGGGTTGGCTCCCTCGACCTTGAGGTAGACGTCCGCGCCGGTCCGCGAGGCGAGGCTCGGCGCCGACACGAGCGGCGTGCCCCCTTCAGCCAGCGTGACGACGGGGTCACCCGCGTCGATGGGCAACCACTCGAGGTACTCGGCGATCAACCCGCGCCACTGGTGCGCCATCAGGAGGCCTCGATCCGCAGGACGGATGTCACGGCGAGCACGCCGGACAGTGATGAGATGGCCTCGAGCGTGCCCGCGAGCGCTCCCTCGTCCGCGGCGTGCGTCGCGACGAGGAGCTCGGCGACGCCGTCGACCGGCTCGGGAGCCTGGCGCACCGTCTCGATCGAGATCCCGCGCTCGGCGAAAGCCCCCGCGACCTGCGCCAGCACGCCCGGGCGATCTGCCACGTCCATCCGGAGCTGGTAGTGGGTGCGGATCGCCGCGGCGGGCAGGAGCGGCAGCTGCGCGTAGAAGGACTCGGACGGCGCCTTGCCTCCGTGGACCCGGTGCCGGGCGGCGGAGACGACGTCCCCGAGGATGGCTGACGCAGTCGGCCGCCCGCCCGCGCCCTGGCCGTAGAACATCAGCGGCCCTGCCGCCGCGGTCTCCACGAAGACCGCGTTGAACGCGCCGTGCACGCTGGCGAGCGGGTGCCCGGCCGGCACGAGGGCCGGGTGGACCCGCACGGAGATCGCCTCGCGGCCGTTGCTCTCGACGCGCTCGGCGATGGCGAGCAGCTTCACGACGTGCCCCGTCTGGGCCGCCCAGCGCACGTCGTCGGCGTCGATGCCCCGGATGCCCTCGACCGAGACGTCCGCCAGCGTCACCCTGGTGTGGAAGGCGAGCGAGGCGAGGATCGCGGCCTTGGCCGCGGCGTCGTGGCCCTCGACGTCGGCGGTCGGGTCCGCCTCCGCATAGCCGAGCTCCTGAGCCGTGCGCAGCGCCTCGTCGAAGTCGAGATCCTGGGTGGTCATCGCGTCGAGGATGTAGTTGGTCGTCCCGTTGACGATCCCGAGGATGCGCAGGATCCGGTCGCCGGCCAGCGACTCGCGCACGGGACGCACGAGCGGGATGGCACCGGCGACCGCGGCCTCGAAGTACAGGTCGACGCCCGCCGCGTCGGCGGCGGCGTAGATCTCGGGGCCGTGCGTCGCCAGGAGCGCCTTGTTCGCGGTGACCACGCTCGCCCCGTGCTCGATCGCACTGAGCTGGAGGGTGCGGGCCGGTTCGAGCCCGCCGATCACCTCGACGACGATGTCGGCCCGGGTGACGAGCTCAGCGGCGTCCTCGGTCAGCAGGGCGTCGTCGAGCTCGACCCCGCGCGGCTCGTCGATCGAGCGGACGGCGACGCCGACGAGCTCGAGCCGGGCGCCGACCCGCGCCGTCAGGTCCTTCTCCTGCTCGAGGAGCAGGTGGGCGACCTGCGATCCGACGACGCCGCAACCGAGCAGGGCGACGCGCAGGGCTGTGGGCGGGTGTGGGAAGGGCACGCGCTGCACCTCGGAGATCGTCGGGGTCACTCGAGCGTGCCCAGGATAGGCGCCAACGTCCTGGTCGGCTGGTCCGGCCGCCATCACGAACCGAGACCCGGGACGGCCCGGGTGCCGGGCGCGTAGCCCGCGTCCAGCGCGAGGAGGTCCTGCTCGGTCTCGCGCCGGACGACGACGACCGCCTCGCCGCCGCGCACCGCGACCACCGGTGGACGCGGCACGAGGTTGTAGTTGCTCGCCATCGACCGGCCGTAGGCTCCCGTGGCGGGCACTGCGAGGAGGTCGCCCGCGCGCAGGTCAGCGGGCAGGTCGACGTCCCGCACCACGATGTCGCCGCTCTCGCAGTGCTTGCCGACGACCCGGGACGGCCGCGTGGCCGCCCCGCCGGCGCGACTCACCAGGGCGGCGGTGTACTCCGCGCCGTACAGCGCGGTCCGGATGTTGTCGCTCATCCCGCCGTCGACGGAGACGTAGGCCCGCACGGCCGGCCCGTGCTCGGCGCCGGTCTGGACCTCCTTGACCGTTCCGACGCCGTACAGCGTGAGCATGGCCGGGCCGACGATCGCCCGGCCGGGCTCGAGCGAGACTCGTGGTGGCGGCGAGGAGAGGTCGGCGCACGCCCGCCGCACGACGTCGGCGAGGCCCTCGGCGAGGTCGCGGACCGGCGGGACGTCCTCGTCCCCCAGGTAGGCGATGCCGTAACCGCCGCCGAGGTCGAGCTCGGGCATGAGGTATCCGGTCCGGGCGGCGACGTCGGCCCTCAGCTCGAGCAGCCGCCGCGCGGCAACCTCGAACCCGGCGACGTCGAGGATCTGGCTGCCGATGTGGGAGTGCAGCCCGAGCAGCTCGAGCTCGGGCCGAGCGAGGACCCGCTCGACCGCCTCGGCCGCCTGGCCGCCGGCGAGGGAGAGGCCGAACTTCTGGTCCTCGTGTGCCGTCGAGATGAACTCGTGCGTGTGCGCGTGCACGCCGGGGGTGACCCGGACCATGACCGGAGCCCGGACGCCGTGGCGAGCCGCGGCGTCGGCGACCCGGTCGATCTCGGGCAGGGAGTCCAGGACGATCCGGCCGACACCGGCGGCCACGGCACGGTCGATCTCCGCATCGGACTTGTTGTTGCCGTGGAGGCCGATCGCCTCGCCCGGCACGCCGGCGAGCAGCGCGGTGGCGAGCTCGCCCCCCGAGGCGGTGTCGACGCGCAGCCCCTCCTCGTGCACCCAACGGGCGACCAGCACGGACAGGAACGCCTTGCCCGCGTAGTAGACGTCGGCGCCCCCGCCGAGACCGGCGAAGGCCGCGTCGAAAGCCTCGCGGAAGGCCCGCGCACGGGCTCGGAGGTCGGCCTCGTCGAGGACGAACGTCGGGGTGCCGAAACGCGACGCGATCTCGCGGACGTCGAGTCCCGCGACGCGCACGGCGCCGTCGTCGCCACGCGTCACCCCGGCGGACCAGGGCGGGCCGAGCGGGACGCCGTCGCGGAGCGGGTCGAGCCCGGCCGAGGCGTCCCCGACGGGGGTCACATCCGGTCCGGGGCGTTGACGCCGAGCAGGCCGAGGCCGTTCGCGATGACCTGACCCGCGGCGTCGTTGAGCCACAGGCGGGTGCGGTGCGCGTCGGTGACGGGCTCTTCGCCCTGCGGGGTCACCCGGCACTGGTCGTACCACTTGTGGTACGCCCCGGCGAGCGTCTCGAGGTAGCGGGCGACGCGGTGGGGCTCGCGCAGCTGGGCCGCCTGGGCGACCACCCGCGGGAACTCGCCCAGGAGAGCGAGCAGGGTCGCCTCGCTCGGGTGGTCGAGCAGCCCCGGGTCGAAGGCGTCCTCGCGGCGTACGCCGTGCGCGGCGGCGTTGCGGCCCACGTTCGCCGTCCGGGCGTGCGCGTACTGGACGTAGTACACCGGGTTCTCGTTGCTCGCGCGGGTCAGCAGATCGAGGTCCACCTCGAGCGTCGAGTCAGCCGACGACCTGGCCAGCGCGTAGCGGGCGGCGTCCACCCCGACGGCCTCGACGAGGTCCTCCAGCGTGATCACCGTGCCGGCCCGCTTCGACATCTTGACCGGCTGCCCGTCCTTGACGAGGTTGACGAGCTGGCCGATGAGGAGCTGCAGGTTCACGCCCGGGGTGTCCCCGAACGCGGCACACATCGCCATCATGCGGCCGACGTACCCGTGGTGGTCCGCCCCGAGCATGATCAGGACCTGGTCGAAGCCACGTTCGCGCTTGTCCAGGTAGTACGCGATGTCTCCGGCGAAGTAGGCGGGCGTCCCGTCCGACTTGAGGATCACCCGGTCCTTGTCGTCCCCGAAGTCCGTCGTCCGGAGCCAGACCGCGCCGTCGCGGTCGTCGATCCGGCCCAGTGCCCGAAGGCGGTCGACGGCGTGCAGCACCGCGCCCGAGGCGTGCAACGAGTCCTCGTGGAAGTAGACGTCGAAGTCCACCCCGAAGGAGTGCAGGCTGGCCTTGATCTCCGCGAACATCCGCTCGACGCCGATCCGGCGGAAGATCTCGTGCCGCTCCTCCTCGGACAGGGCCATCGGGTCGGCGCCCTCGGCCTGCGCCGTCGCCAACACGGCATCGGCGATCTCGGTGATGTAGGCACCCCCGTACCCGTCCGCGGGCGGCTCCGCGCCGTCGGCGCGGGCCAGCAGGGACCGCACGAAGCGGTCGATCTGCCCGCCCGCGTCGTTGAAGTAGTACTCGCGCGTCACGTCCGCGCCGGTCGCCTCGAGCAGCCGGGCGAGCGAGTCGCCGACAGCCGCCCAGCGCACGGACCCGAGGTGCACGGGCCCGGTCGGGTTGGCGGACACGAACTCGAGGTTGACCCGCAGGCCGGCGTTCGCGTCCCCTCGCCCGTAGGCGGGGCCGGCGGTGAGGATGGCGCGGGCCAGCTCGCCGGCGGCGGCGGCGTCGAGGCGCACGTTGAGGAAGCCCGGGCCCGCGACGTCGACGGTGCGGACGCCCGCCCGCTCCGACAACCGTGCGGCGACGATCTCGGCCAACCGACGCGGCGACAGGCCGGCCTTCTTCGCGAGCTGCATCGCCACGTTCGTCGCCCAGTCGCCGTGCTCGCGCTGGCGGGGGCGCTCGACGACGACCTCGGCAGGCACGTCGGCAACGGTCAAGGGGAGGTCGCCCGCCTCGATGGCGTCGACCAGGACCTCGCGGATCGCGAGGGAGAGCTCGTCCGGTGTCACCGCAGCAGGGTAGCGGCGCAGGCGGAGGCGACCGGGCGCACGCCCACCGGCAACGCGCGTCGCGGACGCGTGCTCAGGCGCCCGCTCAGAGCGGGTACGCGAGGTAGAGCTCGCGAACCTGTTCCCAGGGCCCTTCCAGCTCGAGGAGGTACGAGCCGTTCGTCCACCGGATCGCACCGGATGATTCGCGCTCGTACGTGACGTAGGTGCCGACGACGGGATCCCCGACGTCGCCCGTGTCCCGGGCGTCGTCGGGGCTGAAGCCGCCTGGCGACGACGCGGACGCGGCGGCTGCGGCCTCCTCCGGCGACCCGAGCTCGAGGGCCCGCAGAGTCACGACGTCGCGACCGTTGGTGAAGGTCCCCTGGTACGCGGCCACGACGCCGTCGTCGAGGGGCGGCGGCGTAGCCGCGAGATCTGCTGAGACGAAGGACCCGGCAGCGGGGACCAGGAGGTCGCCGAGCCCGGGTGGAGCGCCGTCGGGCTGCCCGGCCAGGGCGTCGTCCGGGACTCCCGTGCCGGGCTCGACAAGGCTGTCGTCGCCCGTCGTCGCCGTGACCGACGGCACGGGTACGGGCTCAGCCTCGGGTGCCCGGTTTCGCGCCGAGAGCAGGACGACGCCGAGAACGACCGCCGCGGCCAGCGAGAGGGCGGCGAGCCCGAGGAGGGTACGGCTGCGCCGCCAGGGCCCGCCCGTCTGCATCACCATCACCTCTCCACCGGCGCCTGCGCACCGCGCCGCCATTATGGCGGCTCACCTCGGCGTGGACGCCCGTGCGGCTGCCGAACCGGATGCGGACGCCCACGACGCACCCTGATAGGCTCCCGCTCCGTCGCATGCCCCGAGGCCACGGTCCGGGTCCGCGCACGCCCCTGTAGCTCAGTGGATAGAGCGTCTGCCTCCGGAGCAGAAGGTCGCTGGTTCGAGTCCAGTCGGGGGCGCCCACCCTCTCGTGGCACGTACTGCCACCCGGCTCGCAGCGTCGCGGGCCGAAAGGTGAGGCCACGCCCACCGGGTGACGTAGATCACCCTCCATGGCGACGGCCAAGGGACCTTCGAATCAGGTACCCCGGGAAGGCTCTCCGTACGGTTTCCAAGTAGCGAGATCCCCACTCACTCACCCGAGGAGCCGCATCGTGAATCCCCAACCGGAAGTGCCCGCGGGCGCTGACGAGATCGATACCCTCGTCAGCCGCGCAAGCGCTGCCCTGCTCGCCTACGAGGCCCTGGACCAGGAGGCCGTC
>JAHECE010000300.1 GCA_024641895.1 Actinomycetales bacterium | reverse complement strand
GTTACCTCATGGACCGCATCTACACGCGCGACGCGTGGATGCACCGCATCGACATCGCTCGGGCGACCGGCCGCGAGCTGCACCTCAGCGCCGACCACGACGGGCTCATCGTCGCCGACGTGGTGGCGGAGTGGGCCGCCGCGCACGGACAGCCGTTCCGGCTCCGGCTCACCGGGCCGGCCGGGCTTGAACTGACGCACGGGAGCGGCGGTGAGGAGCTCGAGCTCGAGGCCATAGAGTTCGCTCGGCTCATGGCCGGACGCGGCTCGGCCCCCGGCCTGCTCGCCACCACCGTCCCCTTCTGACCCGACTCCTCCGTCAGCCGCCCTCGACCCCCAGCCCCTCCGGGGAGATCGTTCCCGATGAGGGCGACGCTCGCCCACGAGACCCGTACGAACCGGGCCCTCATCGACACCCCCACGCAGCCCCGGCAGCCTGCGGGCGTTGTCGATGAACGTGACCCTCGTTGCATAGCGGGCAACGAACGAGACGATCACCGGGTGCCTCCTCCACAGTCGGCCGGTGAACAGTGACGGCCGGAAACCGTTGGCAGCATTGAGGAATCTGCCGAAACGTGCCTCTCGAGACCCTTGACCCGGCTCGTACGTCTGTACGATAATGCGTAGAGGAGGTGAGGCGGATGTCCCCCAATCAGGACCAGCACGACCACGATTCCGGGTGGTTCCTGCAGGATCCCGATGGCACCGGTGCGAGCGGTCCGGTCGCGATGCCGGCGGGCTGGTCCCCCTTCCCGACTCCGGACGAGGTTGCGGTCATCACCGCGGTGCGTGTCCTGGATCGTGCGGAGAACGAGGGCTACCCGGACTCGGTGCAGTTGCTCGCGGCGGTGTGCTCCAGGTCGGTGGATGCCTCCGATCTCGGGGTGCTGGCGGGGATCGACCCCGCCTCGTTGCCGTCGAAGGAACTGCAACTGCGCTACGCGCAGCGCGTCGACGCGGTGGCGGCGTTCGTCGCCGCCCGCCAGGTGCTGGCCACCGCCGCGCTCGCCGGGTCCGAGCCGATGGGCGACTACCTCGACGAGGTCCACGTCGAGACCGAAGTGTCCCTGGCGCGGCGGATCTCGCCGACCTCAGCCGGCCTGGAGATCGAGACCGCCCGCGCCTTGCGGGCCACGTTCCCGGCGTTCCTGGAGGCCCTGTCCGCGGGGACGGTGAGCGTCGCGCACTGCCGCAAGCTGGTCGAGCTCACCCGCCCCGTCACGAACGCGGCCGCGTTGGCGGTCATCGGCGAGAAGGCCTTGGGCAAGGCGCAGCGGCTGACCGTGGGTCTGTTCGCCCGTCAGGTCGGGAAGCTGATCGCCGAGCACGACCCGGACGCGGCGGCCCGTCTGCTGCAGAAGGTGGCGACCGAACGCGACGTGTTCCTGCGTCGCCTGCCGGACGGGATGGGACAGGTCGTCTACACCGACGCCTACTCCCGGACCCGGGCGGTCTACGAGCGCCTCTCCCGGGACGGGCGCGCCACCCGCGCTGCCCGCCGCGCGCATGTCGGTGCGAGCGCGAAGTCGCGGAGGAAAGCCGAGCGGAAGGTGATCGCGGAGGGGGAGTGGGCCCAGAGCGCCGCCGCCTGCCGGGCGGATGCGTTCGCGGCCCGGATGCTCGGGACCGACACCTCCGACGGGTCCGTCGTCCTCGACCCCGGCACCGTGACGGTGGAGTGCCAACTCGTCATCGACCTGCCCACCCTGCGCGGCGAGGCCGACCACGTTGCGCTCCTCGACGGCTCACCCGTCCCCGGCGTGATCGGCCGCGAGCTCGCCGGCAAGGCATCCCACTTCCGCAGGATGGTGACGGATCCCGTCACTGGTCACCTGCTCGACTACGGGCGCAAGCGCTACCAGGCCGAGGACGTCCGCGACTTCGTCCTGCACCGCGACGACGGATGCCGCATCCCCACCTGCGGCATCCACGCCCACACCCGCCTTCAAGCCGACCATGCCGTCCCGTTCCCCGACGGCGAGACGTCGGCGGCGAACCTCGGGGCGCTGGACACCACCCACCACCAGCTCAAGACCGGCGGCTACCTGCACATCCACGACTCCCAGCCGGACGGGTCCGCGATCCTGACCACGTCGTGGGGGCAGCGGATCGTCATCCCACCCCCGGACTTCCTCCGCGAACCCGACCCGTCGGACTGGAAGCCGGAACCCCCACCGCCACCACCCGACGACCCGCCCCCCTTCTGATTCGCCGGCGGCGGCGCGTCACCCGTCAGTCGCGCCCTCCCGCACTCTGGCCGGGTACGCACGACGACGTGGCTCTGCAGGCCGGGGATGGCGGACGACCCCTGCGCCCCCGAGCTCCCGGTCGCGACCGTCGAGCCCGACGGGACCCGCAGCACTCAACCGCAGGCGCGCGCCGAGGATCCCGGCCAGGACTGCTTCTTCGTCTACTCCGCCGTGTCGGAGGCCCGGAGCCGCAACGCCTCGCTGTTGCGTGGCCCCCGAGCTCGTCCGGGTGGCGCGGGCCTGGCGGCCGCAGCCTAGGGTCGGCCTCGTGACCGGGCAGCGGGTGGTCGTCGTGGGTGCGGGGCTGGGTGGCCTGCGCGCCGCCGAGTCGCTGCGCGCGGCGGGGTACGGCGGCGAGCTCGTCGTGATCGGCGAGGAGGGGCACCCGCCGTACAACCGGCCGCCGCTCAGCAAGGAGGCGCTCGCCGAGGGCGTGGATCTCGAGCGGCTCGAGTTCCGCCGCCGGCCCTCGGTCGAGGACGTCGAGTGGATGCTGGGGACCCGGGTGGACGTCGTGGACCTCCACGAGCGGCTCGTGGGCGCAGGCGGGGTCGAG
>JAHECE010000089.1:2083-10451 GCA_024641895.1 Actinomycetales bacterium | reverse complement strand
TCGACACGTCTCCCACGGTCACGGTAGGAGGTCAGCGCGATCTCATGGCCGCGATTACGCCGACCTCGGTCGGAGAGGTCGTCGGCAAGTCGATCGAGGCCATCTTGAAGGCCGCGAAGATTCTCACGGTGGGCCGGCTCGTGATCGTGGCCGGGGTGGTCCCAATCATCCTCGCCGCCTGGGTCGCTCAATCGGCGACCACGGTCACATTGACCAGTTCGCCGGATACGCCCGCGGTCGAGCAAACAGCGGCGCCGAGTGCAGAGCCGAGTGCGCCAGCGACCGGAGCACCCACTGGCGACGAACCGGCGGCGCTGTCGACCGGAGACAGTGGGTGACGCTCGACCCCACAAGGCGACGTCGTCGGGCGTGCGTGGCCGCTACCGGAGGCGCACGTCTTTGACGCCCCGCCCGACCAGCCGCTTCAACGCCGCCTGCGTCTCCGCATCCGTCGAGTACAGAACCGTCCCGATCATCCCTCGCGTGAGCAGCACCTTGTAGACGTTGCGCACGAGCTTGTCGAAGTCGGCGTCACTGACTCGCGTCCGGTTCCGGAAGTCCGGGTCCTTGTTCGCGGACCGGTCGCTGACCATCCGGTCGCCCCGCCACACGAGGTCCGGGCCGAGGATCACGCCGCTCCAGTCGTACTCGAAGCCCTGCGCGGTGTAGACGCAGCCGACCTGGCCGAAGCCGCCGTCCTCTGTCGACCACAGCGGGGCCGGCGGCGCGTCACCCATCCGCCGGTCGCTCTTGGAGTTCCACGGCCGAGCCCAGGACCCGATGCGCACGTCCGGCACGAGCGTCCCGTCGGGCCGCGGGTCGCTCCACGGCCAGCAGTAACCCGCCGCGATTCTCGCCCCGTAGCGATTCGCCTGGCGCGCCGCGAGGAAGACCTCCATCTGCTCGGGTGAGTCCGCGACGGCCACGTCGAACTGCGGGTCCCCGTTCCACGCCGTCGGCGGCTTGTCCGTCAGGCCGAGCAGCCGGTGCACCCACTGCACGTACTCCTCGGACCCGCCGCAGCGGAACTGGCTGCCGAGCGGGATCGGGTGGACCTCGATCCCCAGGGTCGCGCAGTAGTCCGTGATCTGCTGCACCGAGCCGAGTTCCCCGGGCCGCACGATCTGGTTCTCGTCGAGGAGGAACACGGGCACGCGCGCGGCGGCGATGAGCTCGTCGACCTGCGGCCGGCCCGTGCGGAGCGAGGCGACCGTGTACCGGTCGACGGACGTCTCCCGGATCCGGTGCGCCTCGTCGAGGATGAGGACGTCGAGGCCGTTCTTCTCGGCCTCCATGAACTGGTTGAAGTACTTGAACATCTTCTGGACGCGCGGCTGGCGGGCGCCCGCGACCTTGCGCAGCGTCTGGGTGAACGAGCGCGATCCCGTGGCGTGCAGAACGCTTCGCCCCTCGCGGGCCAGCTCTCCCAGCAACGAGAGCGCGATGACGCTCTTGCCGCTGCCCGGACCGCCCGTGACGACGACGGCGCGCTTGCGGTCGGCGCGGTGGGCGCTGCGCACCTGGTGCAGCACGAGGTCGACGGCCAGCGTCTGCTCACCGATCAACGTGAACATCTCGCGGGTCTGGATCTCGTCGGCGGCGACCTTGAGCAGCTGGACCGACGGCGCGATCTTCGAGTTGACGAGGGCGTCGGCGAAGGGCGCTCCCCCGACGCCGGGTGCCAGCCGCTGCCGGAGGAACTCGTGGAACTTGCCGCGGTCCGAGCCGGTGAACAGCCGGCCGCGCAGGTCCATCGGGTACTGGAAGAGGTCCTCGACCTTCTCCGGCTGCGTGGCGTTGTGCAGGTACGCGACCCCGGCGACGGCGTCGGGCTGGTCCTGCAAGACGCGGGCGAAGTCGGTCAGGTAGTCGCAATACCCCCGGACCTGCTTCACGGGGTGGCTGCGGGGCGGACCAGGCGCGCCCGGCACGTCGACGAGGTCCGGGTTCCCCTCCCAGCGCCGCGCCTCGCTCCACTGCTTGAGCTCGACGACGACGTACGAGGCCTCACCGGTGCGCGGGTGAGCGCCGGCAAGGACGACGTCGGCCCGCTGGCTCGTGAGCGGCAGGTGGTACTCGACGAGCATCTCGACGTTGCCGAGGCCCGCCTCGACGAGGTCGTCGGCCAGGACGGGGAGGCTTCGCCGCCACGACGCGACCTCGGAGCCGGACGGCCGATGTCCCATCGCGTAGAGCATCTGTTCCAGCATGTGCTCGATGACCGACTCGCCGGCGCGCATCTCGACGGCGAGACTCGCGGCGGATCGACGCAGCAACGTCACGGAAACTTCCCCCAGGCAGCACGAATGAATCGTGCGGGTGGGGGCATGTCCGGTGCGCGGAGCGCTGGAAGCCCGTCGGGCCGCTGACAGGCAACTTAGCCGGTGGTGCGGCCCCGCGCGCGGCGTGGGATCCTCGCGGCGTGGCCGACCTGACTGCTCTGCGCGACGCGATGAGGGACTTCACCGACGCTCGCGACTGGACCCAGTTCCACGACCCGAAGTCGCTGATCCTCGCCCTCGTGGGCGAGGTCGGGGAGCTCGCCGAGCTGTTCCAGTGGCTGTCCGCTGAGGGTGCCCGGGAGGCCGCGACGCGGGATCCGCTCAGGACGCGAGCCGGCGAGGAGCTGGCCGACGTCCTGCTGTACCTCGTCCGCCTCGCCGACGTGCTCGGCGTCGACCTCTACGAGGCCGCGACGGCGAAGCTCGCGTCCGCCGACGCGCGGTTCGACGTCGACGCGGTGCGAGGGCGCGCGCCCGAGAAGGCGTGACGGGCGCGGTTGGCGACACCTCGGCCGCGCGCATGCTGGTGATGTCGGCCCCTGCGTCTACCGTGACCGCATCGCGACGCAAAGGAGGGCCGAATGGACGTCGACGAGCTTGACGCGACCCGCGAGAACCATGCGGGCTGGCGACTGCTTCGCGCCGCGCACGCCCCCATGATCGTCGCCCTGCTCACCGCTCTGTTCACGGGACGGGACATCCGTCACGTCACCCATACCGAGTTCCTCGACGCCCTGACGGACCACCTGTTGGACCTGCACGAGCGCCGGGACGGTGAACGGTACGGGCGCACTCCTCGGGAGTACCTCGACGAATGGTCGGACCCCGCGAAGGGCTACCTGCGCAAGTTCTACCTCGACGGATCGGACGAGCCGGTCTACGACCTGACGTCGCAGACGGAGGCGGCGCTGACTTGGGTGGGCGGCCTGCAGAACCGGTCCTTCGTGGCTGCCGGCTCGCGCCTGCGCACCATCGTTGACCTCATGCGGGACCTCGCCCGCGGCACCGACCCGGCGTCCGAGTCTCGGATCGCGGACCTCAGGCGCCGTCGCGCGGACATCGACGCCGAGATCGCCCGGGTCGAGTCGGGCGACGTTCCGGTGCTCCCGGCGGCGGCGGTCCGGGAGCGCTACCTCGAACTCACCCGGCTCGCGCGGGACGTCCTCGGCGACTTCCGCACCGTCGAGGACAACTTCCGCGCCCTCGACCGCCAGGTCCGGGAGCGGATCGCCCTCTGGGACGGAACCAAGGCTGACCTTCTGGAAGAGGTCTTCGCCGACCGCAACGACATTGCGTCCTCCGACCAGGGCCAGAGCTTTCAGTCGTTCTGGGACTACCTCATGTCCGCGACTACCCGCGAAGAGGTGGCAGCGCTCCTCGACGAGATCACGGCCCTTCCGGAGGTGGCTGCGGAGGTTCAGCGGGCAGACCTGCGCGAGACGTACCGCGACTGGCTGCCCGCAGTCACTCAGACGCAACGCACCGTTCGCCTCCTCTCGGCACAGCTGCGCCGACTGCTGGACGAGTCCGTCTTCCTCGAGGACCGTCGCATCACCACACTCGCCCGGAACATCGAGGGGCATGCGCTCGCGCTCCGGGAAGACCCGCCGACGGGAGAGCTCACAACCATGGCGGGGACCGGGGCGCAGGTCCGGCTGCCCTTCGAGCGCCCGCTGTACAACCCCCCGGACAGGACGGTGGTGGACTCCGTCCCCACGGCACAACCGGAGGACGTGGACGTCACGTCGCTCCTGGAGCTCGCGGCGGTGGACCGCGACCTGCTGAGAGCCCACCTCGCCGCGTCCCTCGCCGGCCGACAGCAGGTGTCCCTGGGAGAGGTGGTGGCCGAGCACCCGCTGGAGCACGGGCTGGCCGAGCTCATCGCCTACCTCACGCTGAGCGACGACCCGTCTTCCGCGGACGTGGACGAGGCGAGCCGCGAGGAGATCACGTGGAGCCCCGAGCCGGGCACCACCCGCGCTGCGGACGTCCCCCGCGTCCTGTTCCACCCGCCCACACCCCGGGAGCGCGCATGACGGAGACCACGGCTGCGAGTGCGTCCCCACGCACGTCCGACCCGTTGCCCATCGCCGTGACGGCCCTGCTCAAAGGGGTCGTGTACGCAGACGACGCCGCGCGCTGGCACGCCGTCACGTCCACGCAGGCCCAGGTGCGCGACTACGTGGCCGTGCTCGGCCTCGCGCTGTACCTCGACGAGGCCGAGGGCTACGCGTTCCTGCGCTCCAAGGCGGACGAGGACGTCGAGACCGACCTCCCGCGCCTGATCCCCAGGCGATCGCTCACCTTCCATGTCTCGCTCATGCTCGCCCTGCTGCGGCGCCGGCTTGCCGAATTCGACGCAACATCCACGGAAACCCGCCTCGTACTGAGCGGAGACCAGCTGGTCGAGATGGTGCAGGTCTTCCGGCCGGCGTCGAGCAACGAGGCGCGCCTGCAGGATCAGGCCGCCGCGACGATCAGCAAGGTGGCAGATCTCGGCTTCCTGCGCCGCCTACGTGGCGAGGACGAGCAGTACGAGGTCATGCGGATCTTGAGAGCCTTCGTCGACGCCCAGTGGCTTGGAGAGCTGGACTCACTCCTGGCCCGGTACCGCGAGTCGATGGAGGACCGATGACGCCACGAACCTGGAACAGCGTCGACGAGCTCCTCCTCACCGAGGACCCGAGCCTCGTCGGTTTTCGGCTCGAGCGGCTCGAACTCATGAACTGGGGGACGTTCGACCGGTCCGTCACGATCCTCCCGCTGCACGGGCGCACGTCGCTGCTCACGGGCGACATCGGGTCCGGCAAGTCGACCGTCGTCGACGCCATCACCACGCTGCTACTCCCGGCCCAGGCCATCACCTTCAACCGCGCGGCCGGCGCGGAGGGCAAGGAGCGCACCCTGCGCTCCTACGTCCAAGGGCACTACCGCACGTCCCGGACCGAGTCAGGAGAGGCGACCAAGCCGGTGGCACTGCGCCCCTCGGGCACCTACTCGGTGATCCTCGGCGTGTTCCGCAACGCCGGTCTGGGCGCCACGGTCACGCTCGGCCAAGTGCTCTGGCAGGCCCGAGAAACCGGGCAGCCGAACCGCTACTACGCCGTCGCGGACCGGGACCTGACCATCTCCGCCGACTTCGCGGAGTTCGGTGGAGATGTGCTCGACCTCAAGCGCCGGCTGCGCCGCGACCGGGTTCAGGTATTCGACGCGTTCCCGGCTTACGCCGGAGCGTTCCGCCGCCTGCTCGGCATCTCCGGGGAGCAAGCGCTCAACCTCTTCTACCAGACGGTGTCGATGAAGTCGGTGGGCAACCTCACGCAGTTCGTGCGCGAGCACATGCTCGACCGCGCACCCGTGGCAGACCAGGTGCGCGAGCTCATCAGCCACTTCGACGATCTCGACCGCGCGCACGCCGCCGTCCAGACCGCCAAGGCACAGATCGGCGCGCTGACGCCGCTGTGCGCGGAGGCCGAGCGCCTCGCCTCGCTCACTGCGGACGTCGCGCACGAACGCGCCTTGCGCGACAGTCTCGGCCCGTGGTTCGTCGAAGCGAAGCGCCGCCTCTGGACCGAGCACCTGGCAGCGCTGCGCACAGACCTCAACGCGTCGCGGCACAAGCTGGGCCTCCTGGACGAGGACCTGCGCCTGGCTCAGCAAGCCGAGGCGGCCGCCAGGGACACGCTCGCCGGCAACGGCGGCAACGAGCTCGACCGGCTGGACGACGAAGCCCGGCGGCTCGAGGCCGAGGCCACCGACCGCAGAGGCAAGGCACGGACCTACGACGACCTCCTCGGCACGCTCGGACTACTGCCGGTCACCGACGTCGACGACTTCCTGGCACGCCGTCAGGAGGTCGCGCGGGTCAAGTCGGAGGGAACCGCCCACGCCACAGCCCTCGACGTGCGGCGGACGGACCTGGAGATCGCGATCCGGGATGCCGAGAAGGAGGAGCGGAGCCTTCGCCAGGAGATCATCAGCCTTCGGGCGCGCAACACGCTCATCCCGTCCGGATACCTCGGCCTGCGTCAGCAGCTGTGCGCGGAGTTGCGCCTGCCCGCGGCCGACCTTCCGTACGTCGGAGAGCTCCTCACAGTCGGGGACTCGGAGCGCATCTGGGAGGGTGCGATCGAACGGACGCTGCACTCCTTCGCACTCTCCCTCGTCGTGCCCGACGAGCACTACGCACGAGTCAGCGAGTGGGTGGACCGAACCCACCTCGGTGCTCGCCTGGTCTACCTGCGCGTCGACACCGACACCCGGCCACCCACCGGAACGCCGGCCCGGGACTCATTGGCGACCAAGGTTCAGGTCAAGCCCGGGACGGCCGTGAGCCCCTGGCTCGAGCGGCGACTCCTCGAGAGGTTCGACATCCCTTGCTGCACCGACCTGGCCCAGTTCCGCCGCCTGCCCCGGGCACTGTCGATCCACGGTCAGATCAAGGGCTCGCAGGAGCGCCACGAGAAGGACGACCGTTTCCGTATCGACGACCGCTCGCGCTACGTCCTCGGCTGGGACAACCAGACGAAGATCACGACACTCGTCGGCCATGCGGATGCGCTGGCGGAGCAAGGTCGCCGTACCCGCTCCGAGCGGGACACCGTCGTCGAGCGGCTCGGCGTTCTCGCGCAACGCTCCAGCGCCATCGCACAGCTGCTCCTCTTCGGCGACTACGCCGAGATCGACGCCCGATCCGTTGCGGTGCGCCTCGACGACGTCCGGCGGCGGCGCGCCGAGATCGAGGCCACTTCCGACATCCTGCGTGACCTCACGGCACAGCTGGAGCGAGCGCGCGCCGAAAGGGCCCGCACGCACGAGGCGCGGGACGCCGTCGTCGGCCGCGTCGGCTCGCTGCAGGCCACGGTCACCGGCGCCGAGGACCTGCTCGCGGATCTCGGCTCCGAACCCGAGGACACGGACACGGCCCTGTTCCGGGCGGTCGCCACCCGCCTGGTCGAGGCCGGGGTCGAGGTGACGAGACGCAGCGCCGACGCTCGCGAACGCGAGCAACGCGAAGCGCTCACCCAGACCATCGACGCGCTGGATCACCGGGTCAGACGCTCCGGAGAGAAGGTGGTCGCGGCGATGTCGGACTTCCGGGCCGCGTATCCCGAGCGGACGACCGAGATGGACTCCTCCCTCGAGGCAGCCGGGGAGTACCAGGGGCTGCTGGCCCGACTCGTCTCAGACGACCTGCCCCGCTTCGAGAAGCGCTTCAAGGAGATGCTGAACGAGAACACGATCAACGAGGTCGTTCGACTTGCGGCGCACCTGGACCGCCAGCGTGAAGACATCCGCCGCCGGATCGACCAGATCAACGCCTCGCTGCACGGGATGGACTACAACCCCGGCCGGTTCATCCGCCTCGAGGCGGAGCAGACGACCGACGCGGACGTCCGCGAGTTCCGCCAGGACTTGCGGGAGTGCACCGCCGGCAGCGCGACCCGCGACCGCTCCGAGCAGTATTCCGAGGAGCGGTTCCATCGGGTAGCGGCGCTCGTCGCGCGCTTCCGAGGGAGGGAAGGCCGCACCGACCTGGACCGCAGGTGGACCGAGCGAGTGACGGACGTGCGCACCTGGTTCCGGTTCTCCGCGTCCGAGCGCTGGCGGGAGACTGACGAGGAGCACGAGCACTACTCGGACTCCGGCGGGAAGTCCGGCGGCCAGAAGGAGAAGCTCGCCTACACGATCCTCGGTGCCTCGCTCGCCTACCAGTTCGGCCTGGAACCGGGCGTGACGAGCTCTCGCACCTTCCGCTTCGTGGTGATCGACGAAGCCTTCGGGCGCGGGTCGGACGAGTCGGCGCGCTACGGGCTCGAGCTGTTCTCCCGCCTCGGGCTCCAGCTCCTCGTCGTGACTCCGCTGCAGAAGATCCATGTCATCGAGCCCTACGTGCACGCGGTCGGCTACGTCGCCAACCCGACCGAGACGCGCTCCCTGCTGCGGACCATGACGATCAGCGAGTACCGGGAGCTGCGGGACGCGCTGCGCGGAGGAGCACCGCGGTGAGGGGGTCCCGCTGATCACCGACGGCACCACCCGCCAGCGCGGAACCGCCGCCCCTTGGACCACACCCGGTCAGCTCG
>JAHECE010000089.1:0-2073 GCA_024641895.1 Actinomycetales bacterium | reverse complement strand
GACCTGGAGTCGGGCGCCCTGCTCAGGGCGAACACGACGACGCCCGGCCGGTTCCCGTGGCGGCTGCCCCTGCGAGGGCCCGGCCCGCGGGACTTGCTCGAGGCCCTCCCCCGCGTGCGCGAGTGGGTCGCGACGTGGGAACGCGCGGCTCGCGACCCGGGGCTCACGCTGGAATGGAAGCGCGTCGGGGGCCGCGCCGTCGGGCCGAGCGAGATCCCGTCAGCCCTGGTCATGGACGCACTCGACGACGCCGCGCGCCTCGCCCGGCGCGGTGACCTGCTGGCCGCCTTCCGGACGGCGCGAGGCCTCGTCGCCGCGCGCCGCCCCGCCCTGCTCGCCTGGGTCGACGCGCACCCCGCTGCCGCGATCGGCCTCGTCCGCGAAAGCGGCGATGACAATGCGCTGGCACGCGTCCTGGCCGTCGTCGACTGGTTCGAGACGCACCCCGCACGCGGCTTGTTCCTGCGGCAGGTCGATATCCCTGGAGTCGACACGAAGTTCATCGAGGCCCATCGCACAGTTCTGGCGCCGATGCTCGACCTCGCCGTGCCCGCCGTCGTCGTCGACCCGGCCGCTACCGGACTGCGCGGCTTCGCGCGCCGCTACGGCCTACGGGACGCCGAAGAGACTCTCGTGCGGATCCGTCTGCTCGACGACACCCTCGAGGCGTGGCCTGGCGCGGCGGATCTCGCGCTGACGCCATCGGCCCTGGCAAGCTTCCCCCACCGACCCCGGCACGTCCTCGTGACCGAGAACAAGGTCAACTTCCTCGCGCTGCCCCCGCTGCCCGGGACTCTCGCTCTCTTCGGCGCGGGCTACGGGTTCAGCGCACTGCGCGACGTGGCGTGGCTGCGCGAGGTCCCCGTCCTGTACTGGGGCGACATCGACACGCACGGCTTTGCGATTCTCGACCAGCTGCGCGGCGACGGCGTCGACGCCCGCTCGGTGCTGATGGATCGGGACACCCTCCTCGCACACCGCGACCAGTGGGTGAGGGAGGAGGCGCCGACAGCGGCCCGACTCACCCGGCTGGACGACGCAGAGGCCACTCTTCACCTGGAACTGGTCGAGAACCGCTACGGCGAGCGCGTCCGGCTCGAGCAAGAACGGGTGACCTTCACCTCGGCCCGTGATCGACTGCTGGCAGCGGCGTCGCGGCCTTGATCCCGACGACCCCCGCTCTGGTTCGCCCCTGCGCAGATCGGCACGATGGGCGCGATCGCGGCTGCGGCGTTGCTGGCGCGCTCCCGCTACCGGCACGCCGTCCCGGTTCTCGGCGCGCTCGGCACGGCGCTGTACGCGGGCCGCTACGACGTCCTGGGCCACCCCGGCCAGATCCCCATCGACGGCCTCGTTCTCGACGCCGCAACCGTGGCGCTCCTCGTCGCAGCCCCCTTTGGTCGCCTACCTCACCCTCAGCGCCTCGATGAACGTGGTCGAGCACGCCGTCCAGGTTCGCGACCCCTCCTGCTGAAGCCAGGCCGAGACGCCAGGTCGATCGACGCCCGCTGCATCCAGGCATGCCCGCGCCGCCGAAGATCGGGTAGGACGAGCGCGTCCGCCCCAGTCGTGCCTGCAGCCGAACCGATCGGAAGGTCACCCCCGATGCCCGTCATCCAGCCCACGACCAGCCCGGCCCCCGCCGCCGAGCGCGACACCCTCGGCCTGGTCGACGCCACCAAGCTCATCTACGGCGTCGAGGCCACCGAGTACCTGCCCGGCCTCTGCAACATCGGCCCGGCCGAGATCGCGTTCCGGCGCAGGGCCGGCCACGTCGGCACGGCCGCGACGATCGGGCTGCTCGCCGTCCTCGTGGCCACTCGCGCACCCCGGCCCTGGCGCGCACTGATCGCCCTGCCCGCAGCGGGCGCGGCGTCGGGCTACCTGCAGGCTCGCCACCGATTCTGCGCTGCCTACGGCAGCCGCGGGGTCTACGGCTTCGGCGCGCTCGGTGCCGTGAGCGACGTCGTCGACCCAGAGGCACGCGCGCTCGACCGGGCGACCTCGCGCCGGATCGGCCGCAACAGCGGCCTCATCGGCCTCGCTGCCGCCGCCCTCGCGCTGGCGTTGCCG
>JAHECE010000088.1 GCA_024641895.1 Actinomycetales bacterium | reverse complement strand
GAGCGCGCTCTCGACCTCGAACGGGCCGATGAGGTGTCCGGAGGACTTGATGACGTCGTCGGCGCGGCCGAGGAACCAGAAGTAGCCGTCGGCGTCGCGCGAGGCGAGGTCGCCGGTGAGGTACCAGCCACCGGCGAAGCAGCGTCGGTAGCGCTCCTCCTGGTGCAGGTAGCCGCGGAACATCGACGGCCAACCGGTGCGCAGCGCGAGCTCGCCCTCGACGTCGGGCTCGGTGACGACCTCGACGGCGCCGTCTCCCGCGGCCCCACCGGCCCCGATCACGCCGGCCTCGATCACGCCGGCCCCGCTTTCGCCGGCCCCGATCACGCCCTGGGGTCCGCGGCGGAGGATCGCAGCCTCGACGCCGGGCAGGGGCCTGCCCATCGATCCGGGCCGGATGTCCGCGGCGATCGTGTTGGCGATCATGATCCCGCCGGTCTCCGTCTGCCACCAGTTGTCGTGGATCGGCAGGCCGAGGGCCTGCCGACCCCACACCACGGCCTCGGGGTTGAGCGGTTCACCGACGCTCGCCACGAACCGCAGGGCGATCAGGTCGGCCGACCGGTCCGCGCCGGTGTCCAGCCGCATGAGGCGGCGGATCGCCGTCGGGGCGGTGTACCAGACGCTCACCCGCTCGTCGCGAAGGATCGAGTACCAGCGCTCGGCGTCGAACTCGGCTTCGTCGACGATGCTCGTGACCCCGTGGGTCAGCGGCGCGATGATGCCGTACGAGGTCCCCGTGACCCATCCCGGGTCCGCCGTGCACCAGAAGACGTCCTCGGGGTGCAGGTCGAGGGCGAACCGCGACGTCGCGTGGTGCGCCACCACCGCCTCGTGGACGTGCACCGCGCCCTTGGGGGTCCCGGTGGTGCCACTGGTGAAGTGCAGGAGCGCCGGCTCTTCCGGGTCGGTCGGCGGGATCCGGAAGTCGTCGTCGGCGTCGTCGAGGAGCGCGTCCAGCGAGAGGGTGCCGGCGGGCAGGTCCGCGGCGGCGGTGACGTCGGTCAGGAGCACGTGCTCCAGCGTCGGCAGCTGGTCGCGCACACCGGCGACCTTGCGGCGGTACGCGGAACTGTTCGTCACGAGGAGCCGGCCCTGTCCGATCTCCATCCGCTGCCGCACGGGTTCCGGTCCGAACGCCGAGAACAGGGGAGAAAGGACGCAACCGGCCTTGAGGGTGCCCAGCGCCGCGATGTAGAGAGCGGGCACCCGGCCCGACAGGGCGAAGACGACGTCGCCGCGGTGGAGCCCGAGCCGCTCCAGGACGTGGGCGAACCTGTTGGTGCGGCGGCGCAGGTCCGCGTAGGTGATGTCCTCGCGCTCGCCGTGCTTGCCGAGCCAGCGGATGGCGACGTGGTCGGCGCGCGCTCCGGTCGCGTGCCGGTCGACCGTCTCGTGCGCGATGTTGAGCCCGCCGCCGCCGGGCAGGCCGTCCAGCCGGCCGCGCGCCGCCGCCCAGGTGAACTCGCGGCGCACGGCGCCGTCGGCGGGAAGGTTGGGCGGCACCCGCAGGTCCGTCGCCGTCTTGTGGATGGTCGGGTGCGTCATGGGCCGACCGCCGCAACCAGCGCGACGGCGGTCGCGCCGTCGTGGGTCAGGCTCACCGACCAGCGCGTGAAGCCGAGGTCTGCCGCCAGCGTGCGAGCGTTGCCGGTGAGGCGGAGCTGCGGGCGCCCGGCGCCGTCGAGGACCACCTCGACGTCGCGCCACGCCACCGGGCCGATCCCCGTGCCGAGGGCCTTCGCCACGGCCTCCTTGGCTGCCAGGCGTGCGGCCAGCCGCTGGGGCTTCCCGCCGCAGTCGGCCAGCTCGCCCGGCGTGAAGACGCGTTCGGTCAGGAGCGCTCCGTGGCGTGCGACGAGTCGGGCGAGGCGCGGCACATCGACGACGTCTACCCCGACCTCGATGTGGACCGGCGCGTCGATAGGGAGGCCGGCGGGCTCGAGAGCCCGGGTGCGCGACGTCGTCATCTCCGGCGCCTCCTCGGCGGCGATCACCGTGCCTGTCGGGCGGTGACATCACCAGCCTGGCCACACCTGGCTGCGCGCCGCCATGGGCCTAGGTCCCGGTCGGGCGCCGGTCCTGGCCGACGGTCGAAGGCGGCGCCTCCACGGCCCGCGTGGGCACCCCGGCGGCGCCGGGGCGGGAACGTGTCACGGGACGTCGAAAGCGCTGGGTCGCGGCCCGTCGATGCGCTCCACCCCGTCGGGTACGCCGTCGATCCGGGCAGTCGACGCCGTGACCTGGACCGAGACCTCCCTGCCTGCGAGGTAGAGGCCTTCCACCGTCAGGGGCTGGAGCCGGCCCGGTACGGCTGGCGCGAACCACGAGCGGCCGGAGGGGATGTCGGGGTCCAGCCGCAGCAGGGTCCTGAGCATCAGCAGCGGGCGACGCCGCGGCCCAGGCCTGCGGGGAGCATGCCGTCGGGTACGGCACCGGCCGCGCGAAGTCCCGGCGGTCGAAGCCGCAGAGGAACCCGGCCGCGGCGCGGGCCCTGCAAGAGGTCTGGCAGATCGATCGCGCGGTGTGCCGCGGTGACGCAGAGCGGCGCTTCTCCTCGGAGCGGATGGTCGCCGACTACGTGGACCTCTACCGGCGGGTGATCGCGCGGCGCGGTAGGCCGGCAGCGGCACGGGCCGGTTAGCGACCGGTCCCGGAAACAGCGCCGCCCCCCGGCCACGAGTGGCCGGGGGGCGGAACGCTCTTGCCAGACAAGCTTGGGGGGGTAGCCGGTCTGACAAGAAGTAGCCTGCCCTGAGTTGCGCCGTCGGTCAGGGATCTCGAAGCGCATGTAACCGCGCGGATCCCGCAACGGTCCCGCAACGCCGAGCCGTGCCTCGGCGGACCCGCCGCCGACCCCCTTCGGCAGGTGGCGTCCTGGCTCGTGACGGCCGACGAAGGACGCGCTCGGCGGGCGAGCGGTGGGTGAACGGGCGATGACGCCTGGTCAGAAGCCGCTGGGGAACGTCTCGGGCGGCTCTCCCACGTCCCAGAGCGGAGATCTGTCGAGTGGCTCGAGGGCCTCGGTGCGGTCGAGGTGGAGCACGGCGTCGAAGCGCCGGGCCAGGTCCGACAGGAAGTAGTGGGACTGGCGTTCGTGGAGAGGTCGGTACACGACCCCGATCGCCCGCTCCAGCCGGGGCCCCGTCAGCGCGGCACGCACGGCGGGCTCCGACGTGGCGAGCCAGAACCGCGGCATGCCGACGTCGTGCAGGAACGCCTCGTGGCTGTCGGGCAGGGCGGGCCGCACGCGCCAGCGGTGCGCGGGCCGGCCCCAGTCCGGGGCGGCTGTGACCTCGCCGTCGTAGGTCGTCATGCCGATCAGGAAGGCGTCGTCCCCGAGCGCTTCGCGGGCCAGCTGCCCGACGGTGATCTGCCCGCGTACGCCCTTTGTGGTGGCGCGAGCGTCGCCGACGTGGGAGTTGTGCTCCCAGACGACGATCTTCGCCGGGCGTGCGCCGACGCGGCTCAGGTGGTCGAGCAGGGCGCCGAGGGTGCGCGCCATGTGGCGGTCGCGCAGGTTCCACGACGACTCCCCGCCGCGGTACATCTGCTGGTAGTACTCCTCGGCGTCCCGGACGACGACGGCGTTCTGCTCCGCGACGAACTGCTGGTCGCGGGCGGACCAGCCGTCGCGGCTGAGGTAGGCACCTGCGCGCCGACGCAGCTCCACCAGCTGAGCGACCACCTCGCCCTCGCAGGGCAGCGCACCCTCGTGGGCGAGCGCATAGCCGTAGGACTGACCCTCGGCGCCGACGTGGTCGAAGCACGCGTAGCGCTCCCGCGCCCGCCGTGCCGCCTGCGGGTCGACGCCGTCGAGGTAGGCGACGACGGCCTCCATCGACGAGCGCAGGCTGTAGAGGTCGAGTCCGAAGAAGCGGGCCTTCGTCGCAGGGTCCGCTCGGTTCGCGTTCTCGGCTCGCAGCCAGTCGACGAACGCGACCACGTCTCGGTTGCGCCACATCCAGGCCGGGAACCGGGCGAAGTCGGCGAGCGCGTCCTGTGCGCGGGTGTCCCGCGCACCTCCGGTGACGTATCGGTCGACCCTCGTCGCGTCGGGCCAGTCACCCTCGATCGCGACCGCTGTGAAGCCCCGTTCAGCGATCAGCCGCCGCGTGATCCGGGCGCGCTCTGCGTAGAAGTCGTGGGTGCCGTGGGAGGCCTCGCCGATGAGCACGACCCGTCGGTCGCCGATCAGTCCCAGCAGGGCGTCATAGTCGGTGGGGGAGCCGTGGATCAGGTGCGCTGCGGCGGCGAGCCCGCCGAGAGGCCCGCGATCGGCGCCGACCGCTTCCACGCTTCTCACGTTTGCCCGCCGCGGGGCCTGAGTCAAGGGACCTGTGTCGAGGGACCTGTGTCGAGGGGCCTGTGTCGAGAGGCCTGTGTCGAGGGGCCTGTGTCGAGGGACCTGTGTCGAGAGACCTGGTCCGGGACGCGGTCGGTAGCCTCGAGAGGTGTTGCCTTCGACTCCGACGTTCTGGCCGCGCTGGTACGGCCTGCTCGCCAAGGCGAACCCGATGATCGACGCCGCCTGGCGGCGGGTCGGCGTGGGCAACGTCGTCCGGGTCGTCCTGCCGGGGCGGCGTACGGGCCTGCCCCACGCCGTGTTCCTCGGGCTGCTGCGGGTGGGGGAACGTCGCTACCTCGGTCACCCGGACGTCGGCTGCTCGTGGACCGCCAACCTCGACGCGGCCGGTGGCGGCGTGCTCGAGCTGCACGACGGCCGACGGCTGACCTTTCACGCGGCGCTTCTCGGCGACGGGCCCGAGCGGGACGCGGTGATCCGCGCGACGTACCGGCAGCACCCGTTCCCCGGCGGACTGCTGTACTGGCTGTTCCGGCGCCATCTCAATGCCGCAGGGCGGTTCTACCGCGTCACACCGGTGGCGCGTTGACCGTGTGCGGCTGACCGCATCGCCGCCGGCGCCCGAGCGCCGATCCCACCCGGCCGGTGGTCGGGGCCGGTGGTCGCCTCGACGCCGGCGGCGATGGCGCCCCGGGTCTTCCCTGGACGGGGCTGCGGCATCACACTCAGGTCATGGCGACGACGGCGTCGGCGTGGGCACCTCGACGGATCCTGCCGAGTACCTCTCGGCGCCCCGGATCCGCTCCGCCTGATCTGCGCTTCGGCACCTACCTCGCCCCGAACATGCTCCCGGTGTACCAGGCCGTCACGGACTGGGTAGCGCACGAGGTCGGCTGCACCGCCGAGCTCACGGTCGAGGGCGACTACGGCTCCTGCATCTCGGACGTCAACGACGTCTGCTTCGTCTGCAGCCTGCCGTACGTCATGTTCCAGCGGCAGGGCATCGGTCTGGCCACGCCTGTGGCTGCTCCGGTTCTCGAAGGTGACCGGTACGGCGGGCGGCCCGTCTACTTCTCCGACGTCATCGTCCGCGCCGACAGCACGTTCCACTCGTTGGAGGACCTGCGCGGCCACTCCTGGGCGTACAACGAGCCGCTCTCCCAATCCGGCTACGGCATCACCCGGTACACGATGGTGCAGCGCGGCCTCACGGGCGGCTTCTTCGGGCGGGTCGTCGAGGCCGGCTTCCATGAAAAGGCGATCCGGCTCGTCGTGGAGGGCGCCGTCGACGGCGCCGCCATCGACTCCCAGGTCCTGGCGATCGAGTTCCGCGACCATCCTGAGCTGGCCGAGCAGCTGCGTGTCGCCGACGTCCTGGGCCCCTCGACGATCCAGCCGATCGCCGTGAGCAACCGGTTGAGCCTGGACCTGCGTGAGCGGATCCGAGCGGCGCTGGTCGGCATGCACGAGGAGCCGGACCTGAGGAAGACGCTCGGCAGGGGGCTGATCAGCCGGTTCGTCGCCGTCGGCCCGGAAGCGTACGACGACGTCCGGCACATGGTCGACGTCTGCGAGAGCGTGGGCTACACGGTGCTGAGATGACGGCGTGGCTGCCGTCGGGGGCACCCAGGGGAGGCCGGCTTCGTGCCGTTCGGTGGACACCTGGACGGCGGGCACGCGCGGAACATGGGGAAGGCCCCGGACCTGCGTCGCCGCAGACCGGGGCCTTCCGTGCTGGTGGGCGATACTGGGTTCGAACCAGCGACCTCTTCCGTGTCAAGGAAGCGCGCTACCACTGCGCCAATCGCCCAAGGTGATGCGAGGTGGAGACGGGATTCGAACCCGTGTAGACGGCTTTGCAGGCCGCTGCCTCGCCTCTCGGCCACTCCACCCTGAGGCTGTCTTTGGGACCCACCAGGGGGTGGTGCCTCCGAGCGGACGACGGGATTCGAACCCGCGACCCTCACCTTGGCAAGGTGATGCTCTACCAACTGAGCCACGTCCGCGTAGGCGCTGATCCGGCTCACGCCGGCTCGTTCGCGCCTCGCAGACTGTAGCCGAGCCGTGCATCTCAGTCCAAACGTCGCGACTACGGTTGCGGCATGTCGTCGGCCTCGTCTCAGGAGCGCGACGCGTCGGCGACGGCTCCGGGGCCGGCTGGGACGGCGTGGTTCCACGGTTGGACTGCGCAGCGGCCGGTGCGTTACGCCGACCTTCGCGAGACTCCGGAGGTCTTGGCCGACGGCGGGTGGTGGGCCGTGGTGGGCGAGTTCGAGGGCCCCGTGCACGCCTGGAAGTTCGGCGACGTCACGCGAGCCTCGAGCCTGGCCAGCCCCGCGTCCCTCTGGCGCGGACCTGAGCGATCCGGCTGGCTGAGCTCACTCGACAAGGACGGCTACTGCGACGCCGTCGCAGCGGTGCGCGACGCCATCCACGAGGGCACGGTCTATCAGGCGAACATCTGTCGGGTCCTGGCAGCCCCGCTGCCCGGTTCGGAGGGCGCCGAGCCGGACGCGCAGGCGCTGGCGGGGGTCCTGTCGGCCGGCAATCCTGCTCCGTACGCGGGGGGCGTGCACGTCCCGTCCTCCGCGGCGCACCGAACGGCGGGCCTTCCCCCCGTCTGGGTGGTCAGCGCCTCGCCGGAGCTCTCCTTGGCCGTCCACGACGGTTTCGTCACGTCTCGGCCGATCAAGGGCACCGGGCGCACCGCCGAAGACCTCAAGGCCAAGGACCGCGCCGAGAACCTCATGATCACGGACCTCGTGCGCAACGACCTGCAGCGGGTCTGCCTCCCGGGCACTGTCGAGGTGACCGAGCTCCTGGCCGTCGAGGACCATCCCGGCCTCGTCCATCTGGTATCGACCGTCCGGGGGCGCCTCGCGGCCGACGCCCAGCCCGACGTGTGGCGTGGCCTCATCGAGGCCGCGCTGCCGGCGGGTTCGGTCTCCGGCGCCCCCAAGTCGAGCGCGCTCCGCCTGATCTCCGAGCTGGAGCCGGTGCCGCGCGGGCCGTACTGCGGCGCGGTCGGCTGGATCGATGCCGACACCGGGGACGCCGAGCTGGCCGTGGGTATCCGCACGTTCTGGTGGCATGACGCGACCCTGCGGTTCGGGACCGGGGCGGGGATCACCTGGGGCAGCGACCCAGCGGGGGAGTGGGAGGAGACCGAGCTGAAGGCCAGACATCTCATCTCGCTGGCCTCCCGGTCGTCATGAGCGGTGCGGGTCGCAGGCGGCGCAGGCCTCCCCGCCCAGGGCCTGACGTGGGATGGTGACGGGGTGAACTCGATCCTCTGGTTCGACGGTGCGCTGCGGGACTCGAGCGAGCGGCTCATCCAGGCCCTGGACCACGGCTTCACCGTGGGGGACGGGGTCTTCGAGACCTGCGAGCTCGTCGAGGGGCGCGTGTTCGCCTTGACCCGCCACCTCGCCCGGCTCCGTCGCTCGGCCGACGGGCTCGGCCTGCCGCTGCCGCCCGAGGGCCTCCTCCGCAGCGCGGTGGCCGAGGTGGCGACGGCGTGGGGCAGCCTCGAGACCGGGCGCCTGCGGATCACGGTCACCGGGGGAGCGGCGCCCCTCGGCTCCGACCGCGGGACCTCACCGCCCACCCTCGTGGTCGCGGCCTCGGCGGCGCGGCCCCCGGGGCCGATGCGGGTGCACGTGGTGCCCTGGACCCGCAACGAGCGCTCCGCCGTCGCGGGCCTCAAGACGACGTCGTATGCCGAGAACGTCGTGGCGCTGGCCGCTGCCAAGAAGTACGGCGCCGATGAGGCGATCTTCGCCAACACCCGCGGCGAGCTGTGCGAGGGCAGCTTCAGCAACGTCCTCGTCGAGACGGAGACCGAGGTGCTGACCCCGACGCTCGAGTCCGGCTGCCTGGCAGGTGTGACCCGCGAGCTCGTCCTCGAGTGGGCGGGGGTCGCAGGGCTCCCCGTGCGCGAGGCGACTCTGCCCCTGTCCGCCATCCACGAGGCGCGCCATGCCGCGCTGACCTCGAGCCTGAAGGGCGTCGTGCCGATCGTCGCGGTCGACGGCCGCGCGCTCGAGCCCGGGCCGTTGACGGCGCGGCTCGCCTGGGAGTTCGACGAGCGCCGGTCTGCCCACCTCGACCCCTGACGCGCGCCCGGCGTGGCATGTGTGGCCGGGATCGGGCTTCCCCCACGTGGGCGTGCCGGCGAGGCGCCCGTTTCGGCAATCCGCTCGGGTTCCGCTAGCATCGTGCGGCCGGTTGGGGTCCTGCCCCGACGGGTGACCAGGGCGATTGGCTCAGTGGTAGAGCGCCTCGTTCACACCGAGGAGGTCACTGGTTCGAACCCAGTATCGCCCACCAGCAGAAGGGCCCCGAACCTGCGGACACGCAGGTTCGGGGCCCTTCTCGCGTCTGATGCGCGCCCGATCTCTCGGCCGGCCCAGCAGAGCGGTCCGCCCGCTGCCGTGACACCGGCCGGGCCGGGCCATCGGGAGTGGCGGGACGTCCGGGGCCGGACTCCGACGGGGCCGGAGCGCATGCCGTCCGGGCCGGTTCATGCCCAGGCCTGGAGTGACACTCAGGATGCAGCCACCCGTCTAGGACCGCGGGAGCCCGAGCCGCCCGCCTGACGACGACCTGACCGAGCGGGTCGGGCTGATAGCACGGGAGGGCTGGGCAAGCACCTTGGCCTCGTCAAGGGCCACGGTTGCGGCCGGCGTGAGGATGGCGAGGCCAAGCGCCAGCAGGCTGACGAGGACGAGTGTTTCCACGGTGTGCCTTCCGAGAACGACGGTGGGGCCCGGTGGGTCCCGCTGGTCAGGGGTTCAAGCCCCCAGGCATGGTCTTCCCGACGTCGCGTTCCGCGGTAAGCCGAGAAAGGGCGTGCGGGAAATCCCCTATGTATTGGAGGGCCGGACCAGGCCGCTTCGGGGGGGGCGAGCGGCCTGGTCCGGCTGTTATTGATCATTGCAGTTCAGAGCCCGACCTGCAGCGATGGGTTCCGCAAGCCGACCGCAATGCGGAATTCTTCGGGTCTTTCTCGTTACGAGAAATCGGCCCATGGACCCTTTCTTGCACCCATGCGCGAGGGTCCGACCCCCGGCGGGTGATTCGCGGTCCGGCAGGGGCCTCGGCGCGTCGGCCCGGGACGGCTGAACACTCCCCGCACGTGGGCGACTTTCCCGGCGGCCCCGGCGCGAAGCCGCCAAGGGGCGCCCCTGGTGCCTCGGCTTGCTTCCCGCCGGAGCTGAGTCGAGGGCGCGCAGCGCGATCAGGGTAGCCGGCGATCCGGAACCGGGGACCCGGCAGAGGGACGCTGCAGGCTCCGGGCAGGGCCGGGCCCGTGGCGTCCCCCGGAGTCCGCCTCAGCGACGCGCAGGGCTGCCTTCAGGAGCTGAGCAGGCTGTCGCGCGTCGGCACCCTTCCTGACGTCCGACCTGCGACTCTTCGGGGGCCGATCAGCGGTTGAGCTCAGCAAGCATCAGTGGGAAGACGTCGCGCGCGGCGTTCTTCCCGAAGAAGGGGTCGAGGTGCCCGTAACCGGGGATCCGGTGGAGCGTGTCCTTGCCCGGTCGGTGCGCGCGCAGGAACGCGAAGCTGCGCTCCTGGCTCTCGGGGAGGAAGCAGCGGTTGAGCTCCGGCTCGAAGAGCGCGAAGCGCGCCTCGGTCTGCGGGGCAGCGTCTGCATACCGTTCGAGCAGCCCCGGCCTGTTCGACACGGAGACCAGCTGGCCGGCCTCCACGCTTGCGGCCATCTGCGCGAAGAAGCTCATCGGCGCCTCGGCGAACTCGCCCCTGATCCACTCGTGCGTGGCCCTGTTCAGGTTCTCGTGCCGCCATAGGGCCGGCCGGCCGGAGCCGTACGTGAAGCTCACCATGCGGCACACGGGGTTGTCGCACTCCCGGTGGGTAGCCATCACCGTGCCCCGTGCGAGGTGTGCGAAGAGCGTGTCCGGCCCGTCTCCCCATTCGGGGTTGAGGTACGGCGTGAGGTGCTGCATCACCGGACGAAGCGCACGGATCTTGAACCGGGAGAACGCCGGGATCACCGGGTGCAGGGCCACGGCGTTGGCCAGGATCACGTCCACCTGCGGCAGGAGGCCTGCGACGGCGCTCATGCAGAACGAGGTCGATCCCTGGCAGTGCACGATCGCCTTGACGCTCGGCGCGCCGGTCTGGGCCAGGACGTATCGCACCGCGGC
>JAHECE010000299.1 GCA_024641895.1 Actinomycetales bacterium | reverse complement strand
GACGACGCACTCAACACAGGGGACCCCGAGGCGTTGGCCCGTCTGTCCCTACCCGGTTCTCCGGCGGCGCGGGACGACGCCGTCCTGGTCCGGGCGCTCGCAGCGGGGGCGACGGACATCACCGGTCTGGAGACCAGGGTGGGGCGGGTGTCCGTGCTCGCCATGACGGATGGCGCGGCGCAGGTCGAGGTGCGTTCCAGGCAGTCCGCGTACTCGCGCAGCGGAGTCGACGGCGCGACGCGGGTGCCGGAGCAGCCCGAGCGCTGCGTCGTACTCCGCCTCGAGCGTGCCGAGGGGCGGTGGGTGTTGCGGGACGGCTCTGAGTGCCCGGCGAGGAGTGTGAGCTGACGGGCGGGGTCAACCCGCGCATCAGGTCAGGTTGCTCCGGAGGTCAGGTGACGAGCCAGTCGGCGGCCTCGGCGATGGTCCGGTGGCGGTGCCGGAAGCCATCGGCCATCAAGGCCTTCGGCAGCAGACGCTGGGAGCCGAGGATGTCGCCGGCGAAGCCGCCGAGCATCAGGCGCAGCGCGAAGTCGGGAACCGGCAGCACCGCAGGCCGGTGCAGGGCTCTGGCAAGGGTGCGCATCACCTCGACGTTTCTCGCAGGCTCGGGGCCCGTGAGGTTGACCGGGCCCGTGAGGTCGGAGTCGAGGAGGTGCAGGAGCGCCCGCACCTCGTCGGGCAAGGTGATCCACGGCCACCACTGCTGCCCGGAGCCCAGCCGCCCCACGAGACCCATCCGAAGCAGGGGCAGGAGAACAGCGAGCGCGCCACCCTCGAGGCCGAGCCGCCCGCCGGTGAAGAGCCTGATGAGCGCTGGGAAGACCGCGAGGGTGGTGCGGCTCGGGGTCAGCACGATGCCCGATCGCGCGTGCACGACCGGGATGCCTTCCTCACGGGCCGGGTCCATCGCAGCTTCCCATTGCCGCACGACGTCGGCCAGGAAGTCCGCGCCGCCGGTCGACGACTCGTCCAGGGCCTCGTCCCCGCGGTCGCCGTAGTAGCCCGATGCCGAAGCCTGGATGATGCGTGCGGGCGGGCGCTCGACGCTCGCCGCCGTGCGTGCGATGAGACTGGTCCCGTCCACCCTGGACCGCAGGATCAGCTCGGTGTACTCCGCGGTCCACCGACGCTCTCCCACCCCCGCGCCGCCGAGGTTGATCACGGCGTGGACACCGTCGACCGCACGGGGGTCGAGCTCGCCGCGAGTGGGGTCCCACGTCACCTCGCCGGCGTTCGCCGCGGGTCGCCTGACGAGTGCGCGAACGTCGTAGCCGCGCTTGCGCAGGTGTCTTGTGAGGTGTGTACCGATGAGGCCGGAAGCCCCGGCCACGAGGATCGTGCGCGCTGCGGGGGTCGCGGGGTCGGTAGCCATGTGCACACGGTAGGCGAGCGGCGCCTGACGTGCGAGGGGCCGCCACCGGCAGGCGGTGGCGGCCCCTCGCGACAGGCTGTTACAGCCCGAGGTCACCCTCGAACTGGCCGGCCTCGAGGCGCTGCTTGACCGTCATGAGATAGCGGGCGGCGTCCGCTCCGTCGACGATCTGGTGGTCGTACGACAGTGCCAGGTAGACCATCGACCGCACGCCGATCACCTCGTTGCCGTCCGCGTCCGTGACGACGACGGCGCGCTTGACGATCGTGCCGACGCCGAGGATCGCGACGGTCGGCATCGGGACGATCGGGGTGTCGAACAGCGCTCCACCCGAGCCCGTGTTGGTGATCGTGAAGGTCGCCCCGCTGAGCTCGTCCGGACCGATCTTGTTGGACCGGGTCCGGGCTGCGAGGTCGGCGATCTTGCGCGCGATGCCACCCATGTTCAGGTCGCCGGCACCCCGCATCACGGGGACGACGAGCCCGCGCTCGGTGTCGACCGCGATGCCGACGTTCTCCTCGCCGTGGTAGACGATGCTGTCGCCCTCGATGCTCGCGTTGATCTTCGGGTGCGCCTTGAGGGCCTCCGTCGCTGCGAGGGTGAAGAACGGCAGGAAGGTCAGCTTCGCGCTCTCGCGGGCCTCGAACGACGTCTTGGCCTTCGCGCGGAGCTTGGCGACGCGGGTGACGTCGACCTCGACCACTGTGGTGAGCTGGGCTGTCGTCTGCAGGGCCTCGACCATGCGCTGGGCGACGATCTTGCGCAGCCGGGTCATCTTGACCGTGGTCCCGCGGAGCGGCGACGCGGCCACCGGTGCCGCAGCAGGCTTGCCACCGCTCCCCGCAGGCGCTGCGGCGGCCGGCTTCTGGGCCGCCGCCTCGGAAGCGGCCTTGGCTGCGGCCGCCTTCTCTGCGGCCTCGAGGACGTCTTCCTTGCGGATACGTCCGCCGACGCCCGTCCCGGTGAGGGAGCCCAGGTCGACGCCCTTGTCAGCGGCGAGCTTGCGAACCAGAGGGGTGAGGTAGCTCGAGCCGGCGACCGCTGCGGAGGCGGCCGGAGCGGCAGCGGGCTCGGGGGCCGCAGCAGGTGCTGGTGCGGCAGCCGGCTCGGGAGCCGCAGCAGGTGCTGGTGCGGCCGCCGGCTTGGGAGCCGCCTCAGCCCCGGAGCCGATCAGCGCGAGCTGGGTGCCCACCGCGACCGTCTCGTCCTCGCCGACGAGGATCTGCGTCAGGACGCCTGCCACCGGTGAGGGGATCTCGGTGTCGACCTTGTCGGTCGACACCTCGAACAAGGGCTCGTCGACCTCGACGCTGTCGCCGACCGACTTGAGCCAGCGGGTGACGGTTCCCTCGGTGACGCTTTCGCCGAGGGCCGGCATGATGACCGGTTCGCCGCCACCGCCACCGCTCGAGGCAGCTGCCGGCGCGGGGGCCGCGGCAGCGGGGGCCGGTGCCGGT
>JAHECE010000087.1 GCA_024641895.1 Actinomycetales bacterium | reverse complement strand
GCATCGACGGCTCCGGCGGTCCGACGCCGTTCTTCGTCAAGCGTGCCGAGGGTGCCCGCGCCGCGCTCGTGGACGTGCGGCGGGAGCGCCGACGTGGCGCTGAGCTCAGCCTCGCAGGTGTCGCCGGGCCGGTGCTGGGGCGCTGGCGAGCCGACCTGCGCCGTTGGCAGGAACGCGACGCCGGACCGTGGATCGCCTACTGCGAGGGTGGCTGCGCTGCGATCGAGGCGCTGCTCGAGGAGGTCACGAGCGACTAGGGGATCCGCACGAGCTGCAGACCGTCGTCGACGGGCAGCGGGCCGTCGACGACGGCGATGACGTTGAGGTTGTCGAGCCGGATCGGGGCGCCGTAACCGCTGAGGAACGCCGTGTCCGCGGCGTCGCGGCCGGTGGCGATGCGGACGAGCGACTGTCGCGGCGCCAGGCGCGTCGCGTCCACCACGTGCCACTCGCCCTCGACCCACGCCTCGGCGACGGCGTGGAAGTCCATCGGGCTCAGGCCGGGGGCGTAGACGGACACCAGCCGCGCGGGGACGTCGACGGCGCGCAGGAGGGCCACCACGAGGTGCGCGAAGTCCCGGCACACGCCCGCCCGGGCCAGCAGGGTCTCCACGGCGCCGTCGGTCGGGCGCGACCAGCCCGGCACGTAGGCGAGGCGCGCGTGCACCCAGCCGGTGGCGGCGTGGAGCAGGTCCATGCCGGTCAGCTCGCCGAACTCGCTGTGCGCCGTCGCGCTCAGGTGGTCGGACTCCGCGTAGCGGCTGGGGCGCAGGTACGTCAGCAGCTCCGTCGCCGTCACGCTCTGCGCCGACCTCGCCGCCGCCTCGTCGATGTCGCCGTCGACAGTGGCGCGGTAGGCGACGGTCAGGCGCGAGTCCGGGGCGGTCGAGGCCGGCAGGCTGACCAGGTGGGTGACGGCGTTGTTGGGGTCCTCCAGCAGCACCGCCTCGATCGGTTTCCCGTCCAGGCGCACCTCGAACGTGTCGTCGACCTGCAGACCCGGCACGCGGGCGGCGGCGACCATGAAGGCCAGCTGGGCGGCGCCCTCCGAGGTCGTCAGTGTCATGGTCGAGGTGATGGATCGGCGCACGGGATGAACGCTAGATCACTGACGAGGGTGCACAATCGACGCGACCGCCCCGTGGGGCAGCTGCCGCACCGGACGGCGGTACCGGGCGGCCCACGACGATGTGGCGGCGAGGACGGGAGACGGGGATGTCGGACCGACGAGCGCATCCGCGGCGGCCGGCGATGCTCGACCCCAAGGCGGCGGACGAGCTGCTCGGCGACGTCGACCCCGCCTTGCTCTCGGAGGCCGCGCACACCACCGCGAGTGCCGTGGTCCACGGAGGCCGCCTGCGCAGCGAGGAGCCGGAGCTGGTCGCCCGCCTCATCGCGCTGGTCGACGCCGAGGGCCTCGACACCATCGCCTCGCTCTGGTCCCAGAGCCCGCCGCAGACCCTGCCGGGGGCGCTCTGGCGCCTCTACCTGCTTCGGGAGTGGGTGCGGCGGGACCCGCGCACCATCGCCGAGCGCTACCGCCTCGGGCTTCAGCGCGCGGAGGTCGCGGGCGTCGTCGCCGGGGTCGCCGGGCCGCCGGGCCCGGATGAGGTGGTCGCCCTGGCCGACGCCGTGCTCCACGGCGTCTACAGCGCCGACGTCGCCGTCGCCCTCGAGCGGGCCGGCTCGTTCATGCGGGTCCTCGCCACCGGCTCGGCGATTGACGCCGACTGGATCGCAGACACCGACGAGACGAGTGCCGCCTCCGTGACACGCCGCGCGTCCGCCCTGCTCACGACCGCCGAGGAGCTCGAGGCCGCGGCAGAGCTGTGGCGGCACGACCGGCTCGAGTAGCGCCCGCCCAGGCGTCGCCTCGCCCGACCTGTTCACACTGCCCGGCCCAACGGCTTGCCCGCAGCAAGGGGCGAGGTGCCACGATGTGCGCATGTCTGATGCCGAGGTGACGAGCGAGCTGCCGGCGGGCCTGTCCGCCGACCGGACCGAGAGCATGCTCCAGACGGGCCAGATGTCCCCGATCCGGATCCCTCGGGAGCCGGCGCGAACCGGGGACCAGGGCGGTGCGAAGGAGGCGAGCGGCGCCGAGGCCGTCGCGCCCGAGGTTCTCGAGCTGCCCGACGACCGCTTCGGGGACCGAGAGCTCAGCTGGCTCGCCTTCAACCAGCGCGTGCTCGAGCTTGCCGAGGACGCGGACCTGCCGCTTCTCGAGCGCGTCCGCTTCCTCGCGATCTTCGCGAGCAACCTCGACGAGTTCTTCATGGTGCGCGTGGCCGGCCTCAAGAGGCGCATCGCCACAGGTCTCGCGGTGACCGCGGCGTCCGGGCTCTCGCCGCGCCAGGTGCTCGAGGCCATCGGCTCCCGGGCGCACGATCTCACCGCTCGCCACGCCGCGGTGTTCGCCGACCAGGTGCAGCCTGCGCTCGCGGCAAGCGGGATCACGCTGGTGCACATCGACCAGCTGGCGGAAGGCGAGCAGGACCGCCTGCACAAGTTCTTCCGCAAGCAGATCTTCCCCGTGCTGACGCCCCTGGCGGTGGACCCGGCGCACCCGTTCCCGTACATCTCGGGGCTCTCGCTCAACCTCGCTGTCGTCGTGCGCAACCCGAGCACGGGCAAGGAGCACTTCGCCCGGGTCAAGGTGCCCGGCCTGCTGCCCCGGTACATCGCCGTCGACGCCTCGGGCAAACCACGGCGTCCCGAGGACGTCCCGGACGACCACGACGGTCCGACGTCGTTCGTGCCGCTCGAGGACGTCATCGCTCGCCATCTCGACTACCTCTTCCCCGGGATGGAGGTCGTCGAGCACCACACGTTCCGGGTCACGCGCAACGAGGACGTGGAGGTGGAGGAGGACGACGCCGAGAACCTGCTCAAGGCGCTCGAGAAGGAGCTCCTGCGGCGGCGGTTCGGGCCCGCCGTGCGGCTCGAGGTCGCGGAGGACATCACCCCCGGCGTGCGCAGGCTGCTCGTGCGCGAGCTGGGAATCGCCGAGCACGAGGTCTACGCGCTCCCGGCTCCGCTCGACCTCCGCGGCCTGAACGTGATCGCCGACCTCGACCGGCAGGGGCTGAGCTACCCGAAGTTCGTCCCGGTCACGGCGCGTCAGCTCTCCGAGGTGGAGAGCGCGACGCCGACCGACTTCTTCTCCGCCATCCGCGCAAGCGACGTGCTGCTTCACCACCCCTACGAGTCGTTCTCCACGAGCGTCCAGCAGTTCATCGCCCAGGCGGCGGCGGACCCGCAGGTGCTCGCGATCAAGCAGACGCTGTACCGGACCTCCGGCGACTCGCCGATCGTCGACGCCCTGATCGACGCGGCCGAGGCGGGCAAGCAGGTCCTGACCATCGTCGAGCTCAAGGCGCGCTTCGACGAGCAGAACAACATCTCCTGGGCGAGGAAGCTCGAGGAGGCCGGCGTGCACGTCGTGTACGGCGTCGTCGGCCTCAAGACGCACTGCAAGCTCTCGTTGGTGGTCCGCTCCGACCCCGACGGGCTGCGCCGCTACTGCCATATCGGCACGGGCAACTACAACCCGAAGACGGCGCGGCTGTACGAGGACATCGGCGTGCTGACCTGCGACCCTGAGGTCGCCCAGGACATGACGCGGCTGTTCAACCAACTCTCCGGGTACGCGCCGAAGAGCCGCTACCGCCGGCTTCTCGTGGCACCCCAGGCCATCCGTCCCGGCCTGATCGCGCGGATCGATCGGGAGATCGAGAACCACCGGGCCGGCCTGCCGGCCTGGGTCAGGATCAAGGTCAACTCGATCGTCGACGAGGCCACCATCGACGCCTTGTACCGGGCCTCGCAAGCCGGGGTGCGGGTGGACCTGGTGGTCCGCGGGATCTGCGCCGTGCGGGCCGGTGTGCCGGGCCTGAGCGAGAACATCCGGGTCCGCTCGGTCCTGGGGCGGTTCCTGGAGCACGCGCGGATCTTCGCCTTCGCCAACGCGACCGGCGAGGACCCGGAAGTCTTCATCGGGAGCGCGGATCTCATGCACCGCAACCTCGACCGGCGCGTCGAGGTCCTCGTGCGGATCACCGATCCCGAGCACATCGCCGAGCTGGTCGAGCTGATCGAGTTCTCCGCCGACGACCGGACGGCGAGCTGGCACCTCGGCCCGGACGACAGGTGGACCCGGCACCACCGCGACGCCGACGGCCAGCCCCTCGCCGACCTCCAGGAGACCCTCATGGCGCGGGTGCGCCGGCGGGTCGCGGGAGCGCGGTGAGCCCGTTCGCCCTGCGCCCGGCCATCGATGCCGCCGGCGCGGTCGTCTGGCGTGTCGAGCGGGGCCGGCTTCAGGTGCTGCTGATCCATCGACCGCGCTACGACGACTGGTCGTGGCCCAAGGGAAAGCTGGAAGAAGGGGAGACGGCTCCCGACTGCGCGGTGCGCGAGGTCGCGGAGGAGACGGGCTACAACGTCGTCCTCGGCGCCCGGCTGCCGGGACTGTCCTACCGGATGTCGAACGGCATCGAGAAGGTCGTCGACTACTGGGCCGCGCAGGTGGCGACGAAGCGCGCGGTCGCCGTGACGGCGCGCCCGACCTACCCGCGGGCGTCGAGGAGCGAGGTCGACGAGACGCGCTGGCTCGACCTCGAGGAGGCGGACGCGCAGCTGACGCGGGTCCAGGACCGCGTGCCTCTGCACCACCTCGCCGACCTCTACGAGACGGACAGGCTGCGGACCTGGGCCGTGGTCATCGCCCGGCACGGCCGGGCGACCAAGCGGGCCGGCTGGAAGGGGTCCGAGGCGTCCCGTCCCCTCACGAAGGAGGGCGCCGAGCAGGCGGCCGAGCTGGTGCCGGTGCTGGCCGCCTTCGGGGTCAACTCGATCATCTCCAGCCCCTGGGCGCGGTGCGAGAAGACGATCCGGCCCTATGCCAAGAGCACGGGCATCGCCGTCGCCCTCGAACCGGTTCTCACGGAGAGCTCGCACAAGAAGCGGCCGCAGGCGGTGTTCGAGCTCGTCGCCGAGGCGCTCGACGGGGGCCGCAACGTGGTCGTCTGCACCCACCGGCCCGTCCTGCCCACCGTGACCCGCGCGATCTCCGAGGTCACCCCGATCCGGCTCGGGAGCTCGCTGCCGCAGGCCAACCCGTACCTGCGGCCCAGCGAGGCCCTGGTGGTCCACATGGCGAAGCAGCCCGCGCACGCGCCCCGAGCCGTGTCCATCGAACGCTGGCACCCGAGGCCGCGGCCGGAGGTCGACGAGCAGGAAACGGACGTGCTCCAGCGCGCGGGAGTGCGGTGATGACGACCTCCGCCTTGCGCCGGGCCGCGACACGCCGCGCAGATGTGAGCCAGACCACACTGACGTTGGAAGATCGTCTCGTGCCGTTCACCGTCCGTTCACCGGCCCGGGCTCCGGCAGTCATGCTCCGTCCCTACCGTCGACGGTGTGCGTGGGAGTCCCACGCCGATGATGGTGTTCATCGAGAGGACAGGACAACACAGTGAAGCGTGCAGGATTCAAGCCCATGGCAGGCGCCGCGGCCCTCAGCGCGATCGCGCTCACCCTGGCGGCCTGCAGTTCGAACGGCGGCACGGACGGGACCGACGGCGGCTTGAGCGGTTCGCTCGCCGGCGCCGGCTCGAGCGCACAGGAGGCCGCGATGGCCGGCTGGCGCGCCGGCTTCGAGGAGCAGAGCGGCGTCTCCGTGAGCTACGACGCCGTCGGCTCCGGTGGCGGCCGCACCCAGTTCATCGCCGGCGGGGTCGCCTTCGCCGGCTCCGACGCGGCGCTCGACGCCGCAGAGCTCACCGACGCGATCGCCCGCTGCAACGGCGGCGACGTGCTCGAGCTGCCCGTCTACATCAGCCCCATCGCCGTCATCTACAACCTGCCCGGCGTCGACGCCGAGCACATCCAGATGTCGGCCGCGACCATCGCGAAGATCTTCGACGGCGCGATCACCACGTGGGACGACCCGGCGCTCGCCGCCGAGAACCCCGGCGTGAGCCTCCCGTCGACGGCGATCACCCCCGTGCACCGGTCCGACGAGTCCGGTACCACGAAGAACTTCACGGACTACCTCGCGAAGGCTTCCGGCGGCGCCTGGTCGTATGACGCGTCCGGTGAGTGGCCGATCGACGGCGGTCAGTCCGGTCAGGGCACCTCGGGCCTCGTCGGCGTGGTCACCGGCGGCGAGGGCACGATCGGCTACGCCGACGCCTCCCGCGCCGAGGGTCTCGGCACCGTCGCGGTCAAGGTCGGTGACTCCTACGTGCCGTTCTCTCCGGAAGCCGCTGCCGCCGTCGTGGACGCCTCGCCGGCGGCCGAGGGCGCCAACGCCACCGAGCTGACCATCGAGATCGACCGGGCGACGACCGCTGCGGGCGCCTACCCGCTGGTGCTCGTCTCGTACGACATCGCGTGCGCGACGTACTCCGACCAGGGCGAGGCCGACAACGTCAAGGCCTTCCTGACCTACGTGGCGAGCGAGGCGGGACAGGCTCGCGCGGCCGACCCGAGCGTCGCGGGCTCCGCCCCGATCTCGAGCGCCCTTCGTGAGAAGGTGCAGGCGGCGATCGACACGATCAGCGTCGGCTGATCTGCCAGATTGGCTAGCGCGTCGCCACCGACGTCCACCAGTGGAGAATGAGTGACAGTGACTAGCCCCACCCGGTCCCCCCGGACGCCCGCCGCGGCGTCCGGGGGGACTCGGTCGCGCCGGAGGTCCGGTCGCGGCTTCTACGGACTCTCGCTCGGCGCCGGCATCTCGATCCTGGTCGTGCTCGCGGCGGTCGCGGCCTTCCTGCTCATCGAGGCGTGGCCTGCGATCGTGGCCTCGCGGGAGGAGCTCGACGCGATCAGCTGGCTCGACGCGAGCTCCCTGGCCGTCTACATCGGGCCGCTCATCTTCGGGACCCTGCTCTCCTCGGTGCTGGCGCTGCTGTTCGCGGTACCGATCGCGGTGGGCATCGCGCTGTTCATCTCGCACTACGCACCGCGGGCGATCGCCCAGGCTCTCGGGTACCTCGTCGACCTCCTCGCCGCGATCCCGAGCGTGGTCTACGGCCTGTGGGGGGCGCTCTGGCTCCAGCCGGTCATCGACCCGTTCTTCCGCTGGTTGTCGGACAACCTCGGCTTCATCCCGCTCTTCGCCGACTACACCCCGCCGGCGCGCAACGTTCTCGCGGCCTCGACCGTGCTCGCCGTGATGATCCTCCCGATCATCACGGCCGTGTCCCGAGAGGTGTTCCTCCAGGCCCCACGCCTGCACGAGGAGGCGGCCCTCGCCCTCGGCGCGACCCGCTGGGAGATGGTCCGGATGGCCGTCCTGCCCTTCGGTCGGTCCGGCGTCATCAGCGCCTCGATGCTCGGGCTCGGGCGGGCGCTCGGCGAGACCATGGCGGTTCTCATGATCATCTCGCCCGGATACCTGTTCTCCTTCTTCCTGCTCAAGCCCGGGCAGCACCAGACGATCGCCGCGAACATCGCCTCGAAGTTCCCGGAGGCGAGCGGGCTCTCGGTCAATGCGCTGATCGCCACCGGTCTCGCCCTCTTCACCATCACGTTCGCGGTGAACATGCTTGCGCGCTGGGTCATCGCCCGGCGCAAGGAATTCTCGGGGGCCAACTGAGATGACCGCCAAGACCGATCTCTCCTCGACGCCCGACTCGCTGCCGTCGAGCCCCCTCATCCACGACAGCCGCACCCTGCCGAGATGGAGCCCCTGGGCCTTCCTCGGCGGATCGCTGGTCGTCGCCACGGGCCTCCTCGCCCTCATCGGCACCCCGACGCCCACGGGCGTCGCACTGCTCGGCGCCGTCTTCTTCGCGATCTCACTGACGGCCTACTCGGCCCGGGTCGAGGGCCGCCGCCACGCGACGGACCGGTTCGCGACGACGCTGGTGACGGCCGCATTCGGCGCCGCCATGGTTCCGCTCGTCTCGCTCCTGTGGACGGTGCTGGCCAACGGCCTGCCGATGCTCACGGCGAGCTTCCTCACCTCCGACATGGTCGGTGTGTACGGGGACATCCAGGGCGGCGTCCTCCACGCCATCGTCGGCACCCTTGTCATCACGGCGTGGGCCACGGTCATCTCCGTGCCGGTCGGCATCATGACCGCGGTCTACCTCGTGGAGTACGGGCGCGGCGCGCTGGCGCGCGGCATCACGTTCTTCGTCGACGTGATGACCGGAATTCCGTCGATCGTGGCCGGACTCTTCGCGTTCTCCCTGTTCACGATCGTGTTCGGCCCGGCCTACCGGGCGGGGATCATGGGCGCTGCCGCGCTCGCCCTCCTGATGACGCCCGTGGTCATCCGGTCGGTCGAGGAGATGCTTCGCCTCGTGCCCAACGAGCTCCGCGAGGCGGCGCTGGCACTCGGCGTGCCCAAGTGGCTCGTGATCGTCAAGGTGGTGCTGCGCACCGCGGTCGCGGGCATCGTCACCGGCGTCATGCTGGCGATCGCTCGGGTCATCGGCGAGACGGCGCCGTTGCTGCTGACCGTCGGATACGTCGCCCAGGTCAATGCCGACGTCTTCAACGGGCGCATGACCACCTTGCCTGTGTACGCCTACCGCGAGTGGTCCCAGGGCCGGGTCGGTGTCGACCGCGCCTGGGGCGCCGCGCTCGTGCTCATCCTCATCGTCATGCTGCTCAACCTCGTCGCACGGCTGGTGAGCAAGTATCTCGCGCCCAAGGCCAAGCCCTAGCGCCGCAGCCCGGCCCGCTCGCCCGCGAGCGTCGACCACCAAGAGGAGTCCAGTGTCCAAGCGCATCGACGTCACCGATCTGAACGTCTACTACGGCAGCTTCCTGGCCGTCGCAGACGTCTCGCTCGTGATGGAGCCCCGGTCGGTCACGGCGTTCATCGGTCCGTCCGGGTGCGGCAAGTCGACGTTCCTGCGCACCCTGAACCGGATGCACGAGGTCCTGCCCGGCGCGCGGGTCGAGGGCAAGGTCGTCATGGACGGCACCGACCTCTACGGGGCCAACGTGGACCCCGTCGAGGTGCGTCGCCAGGTCGGCATGGTCTTCCAGCGGCCGAACCCGTTCCCGACCATGAGCATCGCGGACAACGTGCTCGCGGGCGTCAAGCTCAACAACCGGCGGATCTCGAAATCCGACGCGGCCGACATGGTGGAGTCCTCGCTCCGGGGCGCCAACCTCTGGACCGAGGTCAAGGACCGGCTGGACCGGCCGGGCTCGTCGCTCTCCGGCGGTCAGCAGCAGCGGCTGTGCATCGCGCGCACGATCGCGGTCAAGCCCCAGGTCGTGCTCATGGACGAGCCCTGCTCGGCCCTTGACCCGATCTCGACGCTTGCGATCGAGGACCTCATCGAGGAGCTGAAGAGCGACTACACGATCGTGATCGTGACCCACAACATGCAGCAGGCCGCTCGGGTCAGCGACCGCACGGCGTTCTTCAACATCGAGGGCACGGGCAAGCCGGGCCGCCTCGTCGAGATGGGCGACACGTCGACGATCTTCAGCTCACCGTCGAAGAAGGCGACCGAGGACTACATCTCGGGTCGCTTCGGCTGACGGGCAACGGCGGGCTCAGGAACCTCCGCCGCCCCGACGCCCTGCATGGAGCTGCGGTAGTTGGAGCTCCCGCCTGAGAGGCTGCAGACCCGGGTGAACCCCAGGTTCTGCAGCACGTTCCGGCCCGCCTTCCCGGTGACGCCCTTGTTGCAGCAGGTCACCGTCGGCACGTATGCGCATCACGACTCCCTCGTGGCGGGTGGCCGGTCGCTCGCTGGACCGTGGGTGCCGGCGGCGGCATGGACGGCCTCGGGCAGGTCGAGCGGCTCGGGCGCCACGCCGTGCCGGGGATGGAACACCTCGACCACGATGCCGCCGACGCCGGCTCCCACGAGCTGGGCCGCGACAAAGGCAAGGACCGAACCCGGCGCGATCCCCGTGAACGAGTCGGTGAGCATCCGTCCCAGGGTGACGCCCGGGTTCGCGAACGACGTCGACGACGTGAAGAAGTAGGCGGCGCCGATCCAGGCCGGGACGAGCAGCGGGCCGAGGCTGCCTCGGCCGGTCCTGGTGAGCGCACCGATCACCCAGATCAGGCCTGCGGTCGCGACGACCTCGCCGAGCAGGAGCCCCGCGCCGGTTCGGCTCGTGGTGGAGGGTGTCCAGGCGGGCGCCGCGAACATCAGGTTCGCCAGGGCGACGCCCAGGATCGCGCCGGCGCACTGGGCGAGCAGGTAGGCGCCTGCCTCGGCCGCGCCGATCTCGCGGCGGGCGGCTGCGACGAGGGTGACCGCCGGGTTGAAGTGGGCTCCGGACGTCGGCCCGAGGGTCCAGATGAGGACGCCGAGGGCGGCGACCGTCGCGAGCGCATTGATCAGGAGGGCGAGGCCGACGTCGGCCGTCAGGGAGGTCGCCATGACCCCCGAGCCGACGACGGCGGCCACGAGCGCGCCCGTGCCGAGCGCCTCGGCAGCGAGGCGGCGGGCCGCGCCGCGGGTGTCGGCCTCGCCCGCACCTGCGGCTTGTGGCGCGGGGGTCGCCTCAGGCGCGTCGTGGAGG